>WRAZ01000059.1 GCA_009779925.1 Chitinivibrionia bacterium | reverse complement strand
GGGAGAAAGGAGAAGCGAGAAGCGAGAAGCGAGAAGCGAGAAGTGAGAAGCGAGAAGAGAGAAGTGAGAAGCGAGAAGCGAGAAGCGAGAAGCGAGAAGCGAGAAGCGAGAAGCGAGAAGCGAGAAGCGAGAATATATATAAATATACTCAATATAAAATACGTTTTGCCCACTGCAAAAGTCAAGACCTCAGGAACATTTTGTCCATTTTTACCCATTACGCCCATTTTTATACTTTTCTCAAAAGGTGTCAGATTTTTGTAGGAAAATACTATTTGCCAAATAAAAATGCAAGAAGAAAAAAGAAATAGTTGTTTTTTTCAATATTCGGCAGAAAATACTATTTGCGCGACGGTCGCCTCCCTTTTTTGTTTGTGAAAAATGTATTTTTCTATAAATTCAGGAGAAAAAATGGTAGAAACGCACTTCAAATTTTTCAAATGGCAACCGTCGTTTTTGTATAAAGACGAGCCCGAAATCATCTTTGATTGCCCCGCGAGAATTTCGCCCGAAAAAACAGAAATTCCCATTTATCTTTTCATTAAAGATTTCGACAAATTCCCGATTTCTCTCGAAAACGTCGAAATTCAAGTAGTTTGCAAAGGAAAAATGCTCGCAACTCACAAATTTGACGAAATTTCCAAACACAAAATTCACGAAAAATACGATTTACAAGGATTTCGCTTCACCATTCCCAAGGCGACAGTCGCCTCCCTGCCGCAAATACTCGACGAAAAACTGTTTCTTTATCCGAAATTAAAATACAAAATCGGAGAGAAAACAAAAATCGCCGCGGTCGATAACATAAATACAACAAGCAATTTCCCTTTTTCTGTCTATCTCGCCTCCGAAAACTACCCAAACGACGATACCAATCCCGCAAAATACTACGACCTGCACTGCCATTCGTCGCACACAAACGACCACATAGAATTCGGTGCCCCCGTATCATTTATAGCTGATTGCGCGGACTACACAGGACTAAACGGCGTTGCAATAACCGACCATTCATACGATTTATCCTGCAAACCCGAAAATTACCTTGAAAAAGACGAAAAATTAACCCATTGGCAATATTTGCGCGAAGAATGTGGTGGCAACGACCGGCTCAGCCACCGAATAGACGTTCATTTGGGCGAAGAAATTTCGGTTGTGCGAAACGGCGGAAAAGCTGTTCATTTGGGAGCGATATTTGACGTAGGGGCGGGTTTAAAACCCGCCCCTACATTCGTTGCAGGAACCGCCGACGGCGCGCGAAAGGGCTACAACCGCAAATCCGAGCCGACAATGGACGAGGCGATAAATTCGGTAATCGAAAACGGGGGAGTGGCGTTTGCGGCGCATCCGGGCGAAATCCCTAATTTTTTCCATCGCCTATTTTTACGGCGCGACCATTGGCGATTTCAAGATTTCGCCGATTTATGTAGGGGCGTATTGCATACGCCCAAATCACCGTTCGCCTTTCAAGCAACAAACGGAAAATTCGACAAAACTTGGCGACGAGCGCGAAATTTGTGGATAAACCTTTTGCTTTCGGGCAAAAACCTCCCGTTAATTGCGGGCAACGATTCGCACGGCGATTTTAATCGTTATCGGGCGATGAGCGTTCCGTTTGTTTCCGCCAAAGAAGACTTTGAGCGCAGTTTCGGCAGGGCGCGAACGGGAATTTACGGCGCTAATTTAATTGAAGCAATAAAAACAGGGCAAACCTTTATAACAGACGGACCGTTTATCCGTATAGACACAATAAAAAACACCGCAACAATCACCATAAAAAGCAGTAAAGAATTCGGCAGAATAAGCAAAATTTGGCTTTTTATCGGCGATTGCAAAGCGCAGAAAGAAAAATTAGTTTTTGTAAATATTTCCGAAGAAAAATACTGTTATTCGCAAGAAATATCGGAGAAACTTATTAAGAATGTCGATTATTTGCGCGCTGAAACTGTATGCGAAACCGAGAACGGATACAAAACTTTCGCGGCGACAAGCGCGGTTTTTATTTACGCTACCCAAATAACGTAGAATGCGAACCTGTTGCAACGGCGACTAATACCAATTCTTCTTTTTCTATTTTATACACCAAAAGCCAATCGGGTTCAATATGGCATTCGCGATACTTAGAGAGATTTCCTGTTAATTTGTGGTCGCAAAAACTTTCAGGCAACGTTCTTTTGTTTGCTAATTCATTCAAAACCCAAACAAGTTTATTCATATCCTTGTTTTGCCGTTTTATAAGTTTCATTTGCTTTTTTATTTTAGATGAGTATTTAATTTCAAGCAATTTAATCCTCCAGCATTGATCTTACCGCATCTTCGGCTGTGGCAAACGGACCGATTATATTTCGGTTGTTTTCTACATCGTTTATTGCTTCCATTAACTCGGCAGACGGGCGTTGCATCGGCATTGAAAACGCAAGATTGTTTTGCTTGTATTTCAAATACATTATGTAGTTAAGCACTTCCTGCACAAATTCTTGCGGAAGCGTTTCCACCTCGGAATACAATCTTTCATTTGCTAAAACCATAAACATTTCCTTTCCTTATAATTTAGATATAAAATAATATCTGCCGCTAACTATAAACGGCAAAAAACAGAAGTGTTTTACTAATTTCTAACGGAACGTGTTTCAAATTAACAAACAACACCTCAACTTTTACGTCGTCGTTGGCAGTGTAGGTGATTTCCTTTTCAATGTCGAAATTTGGATTAGGATAAAGCAGTATAACTTTTTTTGCTCCGTATTTCTTGCCGTAAGCATACATTTGATACATATCGGCTTGCGAAATGCCATAGTTGTTCTCGTTTAGCGAAAGCAATTTCCATTTGGTGTCTAATATAATTTTTTCGCCTTTTGGGGAGGTTATCACAATATCGGGTTTTAGGCGAAATTTTTTGTTTTCTTCAAATAAATAATATCCGCTGTCTTGCGTATAAATCGTAAAATCTTGCGGCAAATATTTTCTGAATAACGCCGCGACATAACTCTCAAAAATTTTTTCCATCGGGAATAATAAAGCGATTGCTGTTTCGCTTCCTGAAAATGCCGTAAAACTATTTCCTTTCAAGAATATTTTACAGCAATTTATTAGTTCGGAGTAGTTTTTCATTGAACGATTTGTCGATACTTTGGAAAAATCCGTATCATAATTGTTTGAAAAATCAACTAATTCAAAATGCGTTAAAAGTTTGGTTATTTCGTTTTGATTTGTTTGTGTTCGAGTTTGACCGAGCAGGTATTTCAGCGTGGATTTTATCAATTTATTTTCGGGGCGATTTATGCTGAATTCGTCGAAACGCACAAAAAACCGCTCTTTGTTCGCGAGATTATGGCGAATATTCTGCGATACAAGTAATTTTCCTTTATAGAAACTTTCATTTTCTTCGGTTTCGACGTATGCTGATTTTAATCCTTGTCTTGTCAGCAAACTGACTTTATCCAAAAACATTTTTATGAATATTTCCAATAAGGTAAATTTTTCTGTTTTCAGATTTGAAGTGTTAAACTCCTTAAAGGGTGAATTTTTGAGCGTTTTAAGCATTTTCAGAAAAATCTTTTTTGTCGTGTCGTTATCGTCGTCAAGATTTGCGATTTTCGGCAATATCTCAATTGTTGTTCCATTTTTTAACGTAATAATTCCCACGTAATTTTTAGCAGAGATTACTTTGCCGACACCTTTTTTTGCCGATAATTTCAGCAATTCAAGCGTATCGGTTTCGGAATTATTTTTGTTTGATAAAATGAAATTTTCAAGAGCCGAAAAAGACGTTTTGTCATCATTTTCACGCAATATCTCGTCAAATTCCCTAATCGTTATTATTTTCGTAGGTTTTGACATACGCCTCTTCTTTTTCAAATGCAGATGTATTTATTTCAAAACTATCGTCTAATTCCAAATCGGCATTACCGAACAAATTATTTGCTATTTGCACTCTTTTTATGAATTGCAATTCTTCGTTTTTCTGATTATCTGCCAAACATAGACGAATTTTTTCGTAATCGTCATAAAAATACTCTTGTAAAAGCGGAATAATTTTGTTTTTCATTATCCGCGCAAGTTTTTCGATAGTATTTTCTTGCTTTAGAGGCAAAAAGTATGCGTGTCCGATAGTGTGCTCGCGGTCGAATAAAGCCTCTATTCGCTTGTTAATTTTTTCGAGCATTTTTTCGATGTTTATTTCTTTGACAAAGACATCATTTAGTAATGAAGTATCGGGCAACATTTCTACAAAATCAAATCGGCGGCGAAGCGCGGTGTCCAATAGGGCAATGGAGCGGTCGGCGGTGTTCATTGTTCCGAGTATATAAACATTATTCGGAATACCGAAATTTTCTTGCGAATACGGTAAAATTGCAGTCGCTTCTTCGTTTGCGCCGAGCCGTTTTGTGTCTTCGATAAGCGTGATAAGTTCGCCGAAAATTTTAGAGATATTCCCGCGATTGATTTCGTCTATAACGAAAACGTAATTTTCCTCTTCGTTTTCTTTTGCCTTGTCGCAAAAATTTTTAAATACGCCGCTGTGCAAATTATATGAGACATTGCCGTTTGAATTTTGCGATAAATTTGGGCGAATTCCCTCAATAAATTCTTCGTAAGAGTATGATTGGTGGAATGTTGTAAAAGCGATTTGTCCGTTTTCTTTGTGTTCGTTAAAGCGCGCCTTTACTTCGGCGTAGTCCTCTTTTGCTTCTGCTTTTACATCTTCAATGTTTCTGTTTTCGGCAATGGCAATTGCATAAATTGCGGTGTTGTATGTTTTTCCTGTTCCGGGAGGACCGAATAAAATAAGATTTTTAGGCAATAGGTTTGCTTCTTCGTTTGGTTCAATTTTTTCACTGGAAATTTGTTTGAGAAATTTGAGGTATTTCTTCAGTCCAGAAATTATTTGAGGAGTTTTTTTCTTTGGTTGTTGCTTTTGATACGCTTCATACTCTTGTATTTTTTCATTAATTTCTTCAACACTCACGCACTCAAAGTGGTTTTCTTTTTCAGTGAATTTTGCAATTTCATCACTACTTACTCCCTTAATTTCTCTAATATATCTTGACTGCGTATCTTGGTTAGTCGCGATATCGCTCTTAAGAAAAGCTGCAAACGCCTTTTCTCGCTCTTCCAAACTCATCTTTTCATATTCTTCAATCGTCGGAAATTTCATAAATACTCCTCCTTTTATAGATTACTGCAAAATAAAAAGCAACCGCCTAACAACAAACAAACAATAATGATAGTCATCCATTGTGTAAATTTCTCTTGTTGTACTGCATATCTTATAGCGTTATCAATATCCTCTGCCTTTTTATCACACTTTTTCGCCCATACTTCAGAATCTTTATGCCCGTTCAACTCTCGAAACCATTTAGCAAGAGTTCGCCACACATCATTAACGTTTTTTCCATTTTCGGTAATTCCGTTGCCTTGGCAACATCCGTTATATAAAGATCGATAGAGATTGTAATTTTCTTCATTTCGGGCATATTGTTCGCGTTTTTCTCTTGACTTTACATACGGCTCACATTTTATATTATAGAGTTGTAAATCTGTATTAAGCGCTTCATCGGCAAATCGTAATGCTTTTTTGTAGTTTGGATTGTCCTCTAAGGAATATTCGCTTTTAGCTAAATCTTCTTCTTTTTTGACCTCTAATTCTGCGCACAAGCAACCGACATACGCGGGCGCATATTCAGGGTTTATATCTAAAACACGGTCAAAAAAAACGTGCGCTTTATCCCAATCGTAATCTTCCAAAGCCAGCCAACCGCGTTTCATAAGAGATTCTATATTCGGAGATGCCGCTACCGCTGCCACGCCTCCTTGCGAAGATTTCTCTTTCGCACCCTCCAAAACCTTTTTTATCCCGTGAATAACATCTTGCGCAAAGCCGATTTTTGACATATCTTGCGACTGCAACATTGCCATTTCTTCGGGTAAATCGTAAGCATCCATATCGCGGAAACAAGGAATTAGCAGGCGGGATTTGTCTTTTTTGACGAGGGATAAAAATCGGCTCCATTCGTTTTTTACCCATACGGCGTTAAAATGTTCGGATTTTGTGCCGATGACCAACATCACTTTTGCGGTGTTGAGTGCGTTAAATATATACGGCTCATATTCTTGTCCGAGTTTTTTCTCTAAGGAAATTCGCGAAAAGAAAATCTTAAAGCCTTCCTTTTCTAAATGATAATACAAATCTTGCGCAAGCGCGCTGTCTTTCGTTCGACTGCCGCCGCTTGTGGTTTCTTTGTAGCAAATAAACACGTCGTAAGGTTTTTCTTTGCTCGAAATCGCCAAAATGCCTTTTTGTATTTCAGCGATTTGTTCCGCTTCTTCTTCGTATAAACTTTTTGTGTATTCATCTTGCGCGTTTTCGACTGCGAAAATGTAATCTGCATCGCTTAAAATCGGCTCGCTCTGAACTCTATGGCAGGTTGGAACACGCTTGCCTGTTTTTTCATCTTCCACGTATTCTATGCCGTATTTAGATAATACCAAGCCCCAATGCGCCTCTGCGGACGATGCGTCGATATTAAGAATATTTTCATAAGCGGCGACGGCTTTGTCGAATTCGTTAAGGCGGCGCAGGTGGTTTGCGCGGTTAAAAAGATTAAGCATTTGCTCGTCGTTCGCTTTCGGCAAAGTCATTGTAGAGCCGCAAGAATCGCAATTTCCGTAAGTTTCATCGGTTGCCCGAATATCGCCGCCGCACATTTTGCATTTTAGGATTGTCATTTTTGTCGCCTTTCGCCTATTTCAATATCTTGCATTTTCTGTTTCTTTCGGCAAATAATTGCTGTAATTCTTCGCACAATTTATTTGCTTCGTCCTTGTCTGCTTTTTCGATATTTTGCGAAAGCAGGGCGATTTTTGCACTTATTTCGCTTTCGAGTTCGGCAAGTTTTGCATTGCTCATAGGGTCGCTGAATTTTATTGTTTCGGCGAGGTTTTTCAGGGATTTTTTTACGCTTTCGTCCAAAACTTTGGCGACTAAATTTTCCACGTCTGCTTGCAATGATTTTATGAAAAGCACTTTTTCCTTGATTTTTTCGTCTATGCGTTCTATCTTTTCTCTGACTGCATTAACGCTGATAAGTCCGATTAAACAAGCTCCCAAAAGAGCGGTGCTCAGCGCAAGTCCGATTCTGAAAGCATACGGTGCAAAATAAAAAATCATAAGCGCCAAACTTACAATAAATTGAGCGACAAGATACCGCCAAATCACCGAAATAAGCGGAATTCCATAAACCTTGCTTCGTAATCCTTTAAGGTTTATGACATAATTTCCGACAGCCGTCGCCAAAACAAGCGCCGACATAAAGAAGCCGTATCCAAGCCAAAATTCGCTTTCTCTGTTGAATGGAATTGCGAAAATGCTTACATTATACACCACTGCAATTATTAGCATTGTCGCTAAAAATTGCCCTTTGTTTTTTATGTTTATCATTTGTAGTTCTCCTTTTTTTACAGCCCTAAAAGCGTTTTTCGTTGTGTTTCAAATTCTTCGTCGCTAAGCATTTCCATTTCTTTTGCCAACTTTAATTTTTCAAGTTTTTGCTTGAATTCCGCCATATCGCCGCCCGATTGTTCTTGCGACGTTTGTGGCGCGGGGGTTGCCGTCGGTGTAATTATGCCGATTCCCGTTGCATTCGGCGCGACGTTTCCGAGTGCGTTTGTCGTTATTCCCGCTATCATTCCGCCCATACCGCCTGCAACGCCTCCCATCATTCCAAGCCCTATTCCCGCGCTCGAAAAATTACCCGCGCCCTCGTTTTGAGCAACTTTTTCGGCTACGTCAAAGCCTCGTTCGTGTTGATATGTGTATCCCTCTTGCGCGCGCTTTGTCGCTATTGCCTGCGATTCTATAACCATTTTTTGCGCTTCGGTTTGCTGGTCGATTACGCCGATTTTTTGCCTGAGTTGCGCCTCGGCAACGTCGGAATATTGGCGAATATGTATATCGCGAAATTTTTCATACGCCTTATCGCCCTCGGGTTTTACGATAGTTGTTATAAAAAATCGTTCGAGCGATAATCCGTAATCGACAAAATCGGGTATCAGTTGATTGTGCAGAACTTGCGACAGTTCGCCCATTTGCGAGTCGATTTCAAAAATGCCGAACTCGCTTTTTTGCATAGTTTGCGCGAGATACGGCTTAACTTTTACCATTAAAAAAGCGCGAAACATCTGCACAAGATTTGCCTGTGTAAATTGTTTTTCTTTGCCGACAATTTTAACGAGCAACTTTCGCGAGTCCTCAACGCGCAAAGACATTTCGCCCGAAGCCCCTATTTTTAACGGAAATTTGTATGTCGGCTCCATATACTGAACTTGGCTGTCCGTTCCCCACTTTATCGCAGGTTGCTCAACCTTGTTTATGAAATACACTTCGGCGCGAAACGGAGTTTCTCCGTCGGTTTTTTTATTGATAACACCTCTAACCAACGGTATATTTTGCGTTTCTAAGGTGTGCCGTCCCGGACCGAACAAGTCCAACGCCTGCCCGTTCATAAAAAACACCGCTTCCTGCGATTCGTGAACAATTAACTGACTGCCGATATTGAAATTCTCAATCGGCGACTTCCAAACGAAAGTGCTGTTATCACCTTCGTATTTAATTACTTGAAAAATGCCTGACATTTATTATGCCTCCCGGTTATGATTTGCAAAAATATATAGTCGCTCAAAAAGATTGAGCTTTTGATATGAAATAAAAATGCGTAAAGTTTTACTTTAGATAAATACGCGTAAGTGCTTGAATTGCAGTGGTTTGCGAAATTCGGGGGGGGGGGGGGGAAATAATATTTTAAGGGAGATTTTTTTTCCCCAAAAAAAATATCAAAATGCGTATTTTGTTTTCACTCTGCTT
>WRAZ01000058.1 GCA_009779925.1 Chitinivibrionia bacterium | reverse complement strand
CGCCAGCGGAGCGCCAGCGGAGCGCCAGCGGAGCGCCAGCGGAGCGCCAGCGGAGCGCCAGCGGAGCGCCAGCGGAGCGCCAGCGGAGCGCCAGCGGAGCGCCAGCGGAGCGCCAGCGGAGCGGATTTTTATTAGTAAATAAAAATCCGCTTCGTGAGTTCCTCACGATTGGTTTCTTTTTTTCTTATATAATCAAAAAATCTTTTGCGAAGTATTTTTGCTTCGTTTCAAATTTAACGCTCAATACAGAGGTGGGAAAATATGAATAACATAGTTTATCATTACACCTCACCGCAAGGAGCGCTTAATATTTTGGGAAATAACACACTTTGGTTTACCGATTGTCAATATCTTAATGACAAACACGAATTGTTTTATGCTAACGAATCCGTGAAAAAAGCATTTAAGAAAATTGCTAAGGAACGTAGCGTTTGGGATGGAGGGTTCTTTAATAATAAATTTTCAAAAAGATTGCAAAAATTATCATACGAAGATATAGATATTGAGTGGCTTTTTGAATCATGCGAAGAATCTTATAAATTAAAAAAAACGCCAAGTTATAGCTATTACGTTTTATGTGCATCAAATAATTCTGATTGCATAAGTATGTGGAAATACTACGCAAAAAACGGCGCATATCAAGGATACAGCATTGGACTAAACGCTAATAATATTAAAACATTTATCTCGAAGTGGGCAAATTCTACAAATGGAATGGTTAAAATTGTATCAAACGAAATATTTTATGCCCCTCCAAAAGAAGTGGAAAGAATTTTTTATGAAAATATTAAAAAACTTATAATGAATTTTGATGAGAAAATGGAGCAATTGCCGGAAGATTGTGATTTTAGTCCACTCATGAACAATTTCAAAGAAGAATTATCGGACTATATGAACGAGAAAAAACTGTTTTTTAAAGATCCTGTTTTTGAAAGTGAGAAAGAATATCGCTTTGTCCTGAAAGTGAATAATGATTTTTTTGATGAAAATCGTTATGAAAGAAATAGCAATGAAAGTAAAACTTCTATAAAAGGAAATTTTCGTGTTGGAGACAGTGGCATTATTACGCCGTATGTTGAATGCACTTTTTCATTAGCAGAAAGAGAGAAAGTATTTACTAAAATAACACTTGCTCCCATGATTGAAAAAGAAATAGCCGCAAAAAGTTTTAGGCGCTTTCTAGGTAGCGCTGCAATTGATATTGTTCCGTCATCTGTTAACATGAGATTTTAACAAAAGGAGAAAAAAATGAAACAATTACTTTTAATTTTAGCATTAACAACAAGTATGCTATTCTGGGCGGGATGCTCGGACGACAACAACAGCGGCGGAGGTGGAGGCATAGGCGGTGGCAACCCCACTGTAGACAGTTGGGCGGCAGCAAACATTACCTTAAGGACTTTAGCGGATTTAAGAGAATTCAGAGATAGTGTTAACGCGGGAATGAATTTCTTGAATCAAACAATTCGACTTGCAAGCGATATTGAACTTAACGGGAATCAAAATAATCAGTGGGTGCCGATTGGAACCGGAGGTTCAGGGGTTTCTGCAAGGCAATTCAGAGGAACATTTGACGGCAACAGACATTCGATATCCGGACTTTTTATATCGGGTGATATGCCCCGTGCGGGGCTTTTCGGTGTGGTTGGTGAAGACGGACAAGTAAAAAATCTTGTTGTAAATGTTAATAGTATAACAATAACATCTTCTAGCTCAACAAGGGTCGGCGGAATAGCGGGAGAGTTTCGTTCGACAAGAGTGATAGAAAACGTCGGAGTAAATATAAGAGACAGTATTTCGGCAATCGCTTCCGGTGGCATTCCTAATGTAGGTGGTTTAGTTGGAAGTAATGGGAGTAATCCAATAAACATAAACAATTCTTATTCCGCAGGGAATATTTCTACAAGCGGAGAAACAACTCAATCTTTCGGCGGCGGGTTAATTGGCTGGAGCAACTTAGGTGGTGTGATAAACAATTCGTTCTCCACTGCTAATGTTTCCGTCAATACTACTACGGGATCGCAAGGAGCAGGCGGCTTAGTCGGATTTTTGACGGGTAGTTCTTCACATATTAACAATTCTTACGCAGCAGGAGCAATAACTATAAGCCGCCCGGTTCACGGCGGGATGCCTAGAGTTGCCGGCGGAATTTCGGGCACAGGCTCGTCGGGAAGTTTGTTTGAAAGAGTATATTACAATTTTTTTGGAGCAGCCCGACCGATAGGGAACAACAACACAGTTAACGTACAGGGAATTACCGGAGTGTATCCTGAGCAACTGAGGCAGCAAAGCACTTTTGTCGGCTGGGATTTCACTAACGTTTGGGATATTTCGTCGGACATAAACAATGGCTTGCCGTTTTTGCGCGATTTGCCGCGTCCGCAAAACAACAGAAATACGCTTGCTCTTCTGGATATAATCTTTCTGGCAAATCAACGATTTCTGCAAGACGGTCGCCCGACAACAATACATCTGCACACAAGCGCTCCTATACATCCCGCGGTAGAAAGCATCGTTTTTAACGGAAGAACCTTGATTGCCGGAACCGATTATCAAGTGCAATATAGAAATCACATAGATGTCGGCAGGGGAGAGATTATAATAAACGGCAGAGGAAATTATTCGGAAAGCGTTATTTTGCCTTTTTTCATCACCGAGCCGAGAAATATAGCACAGACAGTTATTTCGGCAATTCCCGACCAAGTCCACACAGGATTAGCTATAAGACCCGAAATAACCTTACGAACTCCTGCTATTCTTAATTCCACCAATCGCGATACAATCACACTTCGCGAAGGTTTGGACTACATTCTCGACTATGTAAATAATGTGGAGCCGGGAAGAGCGACAATAGAGGTCGTCGGAATCGGAATTTTTGCGGGGACATTCAGAACTGTAAATTTCAACATAATTGAGACATACTCCAGAACGCCGATTTCGGGCGGTAATGCAACAATAGCAGTCATAACTCCGGTAACTTTTAACGGACAAGAACTCCAGCCGACGATAACTGTAGCCCACATAAGAGATGGCGTTTTAGTTCAGGGCAGAGATTACATTGTAAGTTTCAGCGACAACATTAACGCAGGCACAGGCTGGGTTACGATAACGGGTATCGGCAACTATATCGGAGAGGCAACTGCCGCTTTTTTCATAAATCGCAGAGACATAAACGAAGCGATCATAGCGCCGATTCCGCCGCAAAGACACGCAGGAGGAGAGGAAGTTCGTCCAACTTTGACTATTACCGATTTAGGCAGAGAGTTGGTTTTGGGAACGGATTTTACGGTTAGTTATCTCAACAATCGGAATATTGGCGAGCACGCTGTTGCTAATATTACAGGGACGAGGAATTATACGGGGTCGCGAGTGGTGAATTTTGTGATTGAGTGAGAGGGGGGGGGAAGATGACTAAAGAAACGTTTTGTGAGTATTTTCATATAGAATGGTCAAATTTGGATCCGAAAGATAGAGAAATAAAAGCCAAGAACGCTTTTGATGTAGCCAATGAAAATCGGAAATTTGAAATTGAGCATTACTGGAAAAGAGCCAGCTACTACTGGGTTATTCAAATATCTATCTACACCGGATATTTTTATTACATCGCAAACAATGGAAAAGAGACACAATATATTGCTATAATAGAAAATACCGCCATAATACGCAGTGCTACGGAAAATGTTGCTGTAAACCCCACAATAGAAAGTGCTACGATACTTGGAATAACCATCTTGGGCTTTTTATCTGCGCTTGCATGGCATTTGTCAAACCAAGGAAGTAAGAAATGGCAAGAAAGTTGGGAAAACCACGTGTATTACCTTGAAGATATAATAACAACCCCTTTATCTAAATACACAAGCCATAACAAGAATTTTTCTGTATCTAAGATAAATGACATCGTAAGTGCATCTTTTGTTTTGGCTTGGTTGCTTACTGGAATAAAAACTGTTTATACTTACTTTGCTATTACTTATAATAATTTTACAGTTTGGTTGTTTTGCGGATATATTTTATGCTATACATTGTTAATGCTTATAATTACTTGCGTGTTTTATGTTAAATCTAAAAACATTGTTAACAAAAACAATGTTGTCAAGGCTAAAAAAACAGATAAATACAATGTCGATAAAGATGATAAAGAAGAAGTTCTATGGTACGAAAGAGACGTTATTCACAAAAGAGCCCCATTGAAAGGAGACAAAAAATGAAAACAAACAACCTACTCAAACCACTGGCGATAGCTCTAACAATCGCCACAACAGCGTGGGCACAAATCACCGTCAGCGAAACCGACTGGCGGACTTCCAACGCTATCACAATAAAAACCGCCGATGACCTGCACGAATTATCTCGGCGAACACGCAGCGCTATTGCGACAGAACGTAGAAACGGTTTTCGGAACGTAAGATTTACCCTTGCGAATGACATTATTCTTATTGAACCATGGACACCGATTGGTCATGCGGTTGCCATATCGAACGGGTGGTGGTTTAGGAATCTAGCAGCTAGTCCATCTCCATTTCCGTTTGAAGGAACGTTTGACGGCAATAATAATGTTGTTAGAAATGTTGTTATAGATAATTCTTTGCCGCACCAAATTATAGGGTTATTTGGATTTATCGGGAACCTGGGAAGAGTAATGAATCTTGTAGTTGACATTAATATAACAAGTGTTCCGGGAAGTATCGGCGGATTGGCAGGAAGAAATCAAGGCATAATAGAGAACAGTTATTCTGTCGGAAGTATTGTAATAACAGGATCTGGGTTAAACGCAGGCGGCGGACTGGTCGGACAAAACAATCCAAGTGCAGTAATTAAAAACAGTTTTTCTGCGGTAAATATGCTACCTGAAAATCTCACTATCAATTGGCTATATAATAATACCTTACCAAGGACAGGCGGATTTGTGGGAATTAACGCAGGCGAAATAATTGCTTCCTATTTCACTGGACGTGTTCTAGGGCATGGTGCAAGGGGCGGATTTGTGGGATATAACGCTAACGTAGGGACAGACAGAAGCCCGAGGAGAGGAATAATCCGTAATAGTTATACCACAGGAGATTTAATATTATGGGGACCCGCAAATGGTTGTAGCGGTTTATTCGTAGGATATAACGAGGGGTACATAGAAAATGTTTATGCAACAGGAAGGCTTTTAAACGTACGAGGCGGCAACGTTTCCAATGCCGGCACTATAGGTATTGCAATAACTAGAACAATCACTCCTAACTACCCTAACGCTTCACGTTTAAGTACTGTTAATTCTTTCATTTTGCCCACGACTTCGTATTGTAATTATCATTCTAGGTGTTTAACACCTGAACAATTTAGATCGCAAAATTCGTTTCCCAATTGGGATTTTGAAAATCTTTGGGCGATTAACCCGAATATAAACGATGGTCGTCCACACTTGCGGGCGCTTATTTGCAGTTATTTTGACAATAATCACACTTGGGCTGATTGGACGGCAACTACTCCAGCAACTTGCGAAACAGAAGGCGAAGAAACAAGAATTTGCGCAAGAGAAGGTTGCACACACGTGCAAACTCGCTCGGTAGCCAAATTAACCGGCGAAGAATGCCAAGGCGGCACATCAATTCGCCCTCATCAACCCACCGATACCCAATACGGTATTGTGTTGGAGAATGCGGTGGTGTCGGATTTTGCAAGAATTTCGGTAATAACCCCGGAGCCGACAACAATAAACCTGCGAATTTTGGATAATTTGGGCAATGTTGTGTTTTCGGCAGACAACGTAGGGGCGGGTTTCAAACCCGCCCCTACAAACACCGACGATAACGCAATCATCTGGGATTTAACCAATCAATCAGGACGTTTCGTCGCCAACGGCGCGTATTTGATTGTGGTGGAGGCAATAGGTATCAGCGGACGAAGATTTACCTATTCTGCAAGGATTGGAGTGAGCAGATGAGAAAAAAGGGTTTCAAATATAAATTTAACTTTGCCGTTAAGAAACGGTAGAAAGGTGGTTTTTTATGAGTAATGTTATTGCTGTCAACGTTAATAGTACGTATCGGGATGCAAGGAAACACAATAACGGAAGTGTGAGTCGTCAGGATTTATACGAATGCACAAGATGGGGTTGGATAATTAACCAACAAAAAGTTCATAGTATCACACACGTGTTGGCAGTTTGGAAAAACGATAGCGGAGTGTGGGAAGTAAAAGGGGTATTCAAACCCACGGAGTGGTACAATGGCGACCCTGAAAGTCCGTTGCCGAAATACAGAAAGAAGCCGGAACCCAATCCGAAACGTTGCTGCTTCAAATGCAAAGACATTAGCAGTTCTAACGAAGATGAAGAAATAGCAAAGAAATGGACAAGCGACATGGCTTTTACTCAATGGCGGCCCGTAAGGTATTTGTAAAACAGGAGACAAAGAATGAAAAACAGCGTTAAGTTTTTTGCGGCAATCTTGGTTATCGTTGCAGGAGTAAGCGCGCAAAACGTCAGCATAAGCAACGCGCAAGAGTTGCGTGATTTTGCTGCGCAGGTAAACAGCGGTAATAATTTTATCGGCAGAACAATAACACTGACTGCCGATATTGATTTGAACGGCACCCCGGAGTGGGTGCCTATTGCCAATACTGAGGCGCGAGCGTTTATGGGAACATTCAACGGCAACGGGCGAACTGTTAGTGGTGTAAAAATCAACAACTTGAGCACAGACGGCAATCTCGGCTTCTTCGGCGTTATCGGTAATAGTGGAGTGGTGCGAAACTTGTCTGTCGATGTAAATATTGTCGGCGGTAATTTGGCAGGTGCGATTGCGGCGGTAAACAGAGGAACGATTGAGGAAGTTCGTGTTTCGGGTTTAGTTGCCGCACCAACGGTTGGCGGATTGGTTGCCGAAAATAGAGGAACAATCAGAAACTTCCATTCTTCTGTGCAAACAGTTGTGGCAGTTGGTACGGCGGGTTTTCCGCTTTCGACCACTCTTCCGTTAAATCCTGGAGAGGGTCAAGGAGTGCGGCTTATGGTAAGGGGGATTTATATCGACTTAATTTATGTGGCGCCGGGTACGTTTCGGTTTGGTGCCTGTGCCTCAAGAACTCCTGCGACAGTCGGTACCAACCATACAATATCACGGGGTTTTTGGATAGGACGTTTCCCCATAACGCAAGCGCAGTATCAGGCGGTAATGACAGGGCATCCTACATTAAGCGCCGTTCCGTCGCATTTTAGAGGTGGGGCAGCAGCCGGCTCTACTAACTTGCCTAATAATCCTGTAGAGATGGTAAGTTTTAATGATATAACTTCCGCGGATGGTTTTTTAGCACGAATCGGCGCAAGATTACCGACGGAATTTGAGTGGGAATTTGCAGCTCGCGGTGGAAATCGTCGGCAGGGGAATAACGGCGGAGTGGATTTTATTTGGGCAGGTAGCAATACAGTAACAGAAGTAGCTTGGCATAACGCAAACAGTGGAAGTCAAACCCGCCCGGTAGGAGGTCTTGCACCAAATGAATTAGGTATCCACGATATGAGCGGAAATGTGTGGGAATGGACGAGTACCGTATCGGGCTCTCATCGCGTGTTTCGCGGCGGCTGTTGGAACTATGTCGCGGAGGGCACGCGGGTTGCTCTTCGGAACTTCAACCGCCCTGACATCAGGTGGCTCCTCAGCGGGTTTCGGGTGGCTCTCTCCCCAAATTCAAACATATCGACTACAATTGAACAAACGACACCTGCAAACGCCGCAACGGGCGGCGGTGCTGTAGGTGTAAATTTCGGCACGATTGAGAACGGTTATTCGACCGGCTCGGTTTTTGGCTCGACTACCAACATCGGCGGCTTAATCGGAGTAAACCAAGGCGGCACAATCACCAACTCGTTCTTCGACAGCCAAACATCAGGCAGAAACGACGACGGCAGAGGAATTCCGCGTACCACCTTTCAAATGCGCCAACAAAGTACATTTATCGGCTGGGACTTTAACAACATTTGGGACATTAACCCCGATACAAACAACGGTATGCCGTTTTTGCGTATGAATACCGGCGACAACGGCACATTCATTCGTCCTCGCCCGGACGCACAACCGCGAGAACACGGCATCATTATCGAAAATGCAATCGTTTCCGAGGTAGCAAAAATCAGCGTAATCACCTCCGAACCCGCAACAATAAACCTGCGAATTTTGGATAATTTGGGGAATGTTGTATTCACGGAAACCGCCGCGTACGGGCGGGTTTCAAACCCGCCCGTACAAAACGCCGCCGATAACGCGATTATATGGGATTTAACCAACCAATCAGGACGTTTCGTCGCCAATGGCACATATTTGATTATCGCAGAGGCAACAGGTATCAGCGGTCGAAGATTTACCTATTCAGCGAGAATTGGCGTGAATAGATAAGATCAAACAATAAGGGCGTAGAAATACGCCTTTTTTTGTTTTTGAAAGAATTTTTAGAAAAAAATCTCTTTTTCTTGACTTTTTACCTGAAAATGTAGTATATTATGTGTAAGCAGTGGCAACATTGCCTTTCCCTTAAATGGGTTTACCGCCCTCGTATTTTACGAGGGCTAATTTTATCTTAAAAGGAGTAAACTTGCAAAACTCGCCTGAATATGTTAAAAAAGGTCAAATATTTATGTGTAGATTTGAAGTTTGTTGGCATAAAGACAAATCTTGTATTTCCACCGATAAATCAATAATTGCAAATATAAAACCAGAAATCGGTAAATTTCGTCCGGTCGTTATAGTTCATTTTCATAAGCGGCAGAGATTGGCGTTGGTTGTTCCGCTTACTACACAAACTCCGCAAAAAGAAAGTTTTTATACAGCGTTTATTCCCAAAGGGATTATGCCGGGAATTTTGGCGAAGAAAGAATGTTGGGCGTTATGCGATATGCTGAAAGCCGTATCACTTGATAGATTACAATTACCTTTCTGCGGAAGAAAAAATTTGCACGAAAGTTTTAAGACTACTATGCTTGACGAAAATAAATTTGCAGAAATTACTTCTATTGTTAAAAGTAT
>WRAZ01000057.1 GCA_009779925.1 Chitinivibrionia bacterium | reverse complement strand
CGGTGCAAAGAAACGACCGTTTTTTTGAAGCGTTTTTAGTTTGGGTATTTTTAGTTTTTTAATTTAATTAAAGGAGTTTTTTTATGATTTTCAAAAAGAAGAGTTTGCTTGCAATGATTGCAGCAATGTTTTTGGGAAGTATGATGTTTATTGCTTGTAGCGACGATGACCCTACGGGTACACCGGGCTTTGTTGCGGTAACAAATATTATCGGAGTTAGAACCGGAGTTCCGGTAGGTTCCCCCCGGGAGTTGTCGGGAAATGTCCTACCCACAAACGCAACACGCAGAGACATTACTTGGTCTGTTTTACCGGAATATGCGCAATATGCACAAATTACCAGCGGAAACATGTTGACTGCAACCGGTGGCACAGAAGTAAGAGTAAGAGCAACTATTACCCGCGGTGGAGCAAACGAAAATGATTACACACAAGACTTTACAATTGAAGTGAATTCAGACTTTATTGCGGTAACGAATATTACATTGACATCAGCAACATCAACTCCGGTAAATACTCCCTTACAATTGACTGCTACCGTTTTACCTGCTGATGCAACGAACCAAGCTATTGTTTGGTCGGGCAATGGGGTTGCAGAAAACATATTGACTGCTACAGAACCGGGAGTAGTTAGAGTGACTGCGACTATTGCGGGCGGAAAAACGGAGAATGAACCATTTACAGAAGATTTCGATATTACGATAACTTCCGGTGGCAGTGGCAACTTTAACCCCAACACAGCAAACGTTGTTTTACTTGACGATTTCCTTGTAAGGTCTCTTACACCTGAAGACGATGAGTCGTGGGGACTTACAAATATGAATGCACTTATGATGCGTATTGTAGATGGGGACAGAATTGGTAATAGAGCTGGAACTTGGTATGCTTTAGCAAGTAATAACGGAATAGAGGTTATGACTTATGACGGAGACGGTGAAGTTGTAATTACCAGACCAAGCACAGGTGGTACTGTTGCAAGCATACCTGCAACTATGATCCAAACGTTAACAGGCGAAGGCGAAATGGTTTTCATAATTGATGCGGAGAATGCAGAGACTGAGAGTTATTGGGGCAATGTTCAAACCAATTTCTTAACACAGAATGATAATGCTGTACCTGTTAATATTTCGGGATTGAGAGGCATACGTATTCAAGGACAGTTAAAAGGCGCACTGAGAGTTAACATTGAAAGAACTATTACTTATGCAGGTCCTACTACAAACTGGGCACAGTGGGGCTGGGAAATTGATGGCAACGATTACGCTGACGACTACAAAGATATAGACGTAGAGTTGACAGTTGCCAGTATGATGGGAGCCAGCTGGGGACAAGAGCCTGATATCACAAGAGAAGAATTGTTAACCAGAGCAGAAAATATTACTTTGAATTTGAATACTTCCAGCGATAATATGGGAGCACGTGTTGATATGCGCCTTTCAGGAATTTGGCTTGTATTTAACGACGAAACTTCTATTCCCGCAGAATTCGGCACACGCGCTGAATAATCTGACTTAGGAATTTTAGTATTCAATCCGAAGCGGGCAGAAATGTCCGCTTCTTTTTTGGTTTTACACTTGACTTTTAGGGTGGTATTTTAGTATATTACTACTTCCATAAGTAGTTATTGGAAAGGCAGAATATGTGGAGAGATAATAGACGATTATTTGAAAAATACGGCGATTTGGCGTTTAATTTGGTTGTTGCAATAGTAGCCGCTCTCGTGGTGGATACGCTAATAAAAGGCGGTATTGAAAGAGAAGGCTTAATACTTGCGTTTATTGGCTGTGTTAGCGCTTTTGCTTTATTGTGTTTTGGTGTTTTTATGTACAAAAAAGGAGGTCTGTGATTATGGAAATACTGATGAATTATTTGGAGTATATGGGGGCAGTAGGAATTGTGCTGTTGGTCTCTATTCCTATTGTTTTGTTTATGTTAGGACATGTTGCAATCGACGATTGGCAGAGAAAAAAGGCGGGTTTGCCACGCACGGTGGGCTTGGCAACCGCGTAAAAGAGGGTTTAAAATGAGTGATTTTGAAATGCTTTTTTGGTTTGTTATTATTAGTTCTGTTTTCGGTGGAAGTATCCTCGGCTTTTTAGCACGTATGCAAATGAAGAGGCAGAGTAGCGTGATATTGCAACCTGTTTAATTTTGAAGCGGGCATTTCTGTCCGCTTCTTTTTTACTGCAAACTACCTCTTTTTTCGATAAAAATACTACAAATTTATCTAAAAACATCATTTATCCTTGACAAATTCGTTTCCATTTTTTAGTTTGTTGGTGAAATAAAAAAAAAACACTAAATTTGGACGTTTTTTGCGTCTTTAGGAAAGGGTAAAAATGAGTGCTGCGGAAAAATTATTTTCAAATTTAAACAACGACGGATTGGTATGGGCTTTGTGGAACTGGAACGACCAAGTCAATATCGACACTATCAAAAAACAGTTTGCTTCTTTTATTAACGACGGGTTCAGCGGAATTGTTATAAGACCTTGCTCAAATATTTCCTGCGGGACTATGAGCCACGAGTTTATAGAGTATTTCAAGTTTGTTTTGGGGCTTGCCAAAAAAGACAAAGTGCAAATTATGTTTGCGGACGATTTTAACCGCATTGCACCTTCGCATTTTTATTCTGCGGTTGCCAAAGAAAGAAATTACAGAAGCCAGAGGCTAACACTTGCCCAAAAATCCTTTTGCGGCGCAGGCGAAAAATACGAATACACCCCCGAAATTCTTTCTAAGGATTACATTGTAGCAATCCCCGCAAACACAAACAAGGTTTCCATAAACGACGCCATTGTAATTTACGACGACAAAAACGCAGGAAAATCAATTACTTGGACAGCGCCGTCAGGACGCGATTGGTCGGTTTTGCGCTTTGCGTGCGAATACGAGAAAAACCGCGACGGAAACTATATACCGAATATGTATAACATAGAACTCGCGAAAAGTTATTGCAACGACGTTTTAATGCCGATTTTAGAGGCGGCAAAATCTGTTAATAAAGCAAGTTTCAGAGGATTTATGTTTGAATGCCCTGCAATTTTGCCGAGCGCCCACGGAGTTGTTTGGGACAGCGAATTTTTGGTGCCGAAATATCAGTCCCGCTTTAAGAAAAACCTTATTTCTTTACTTCCCTCGCTCTTTGTTTCTGTGGACGACCTTTCTGTTAAGTCGCGCCCGCACGTGTACAATTTCCTTTCGGAGTCGCTTTTTGACAGATTTCCTGCGGTGGTTGCCAAATGGTGCCAACAAGAAGATGTTCGTTTGTGGATTGTAGGAAAGGATTGCGACATTCGTGAGGCGCAGAGCAACACAATTCCGATGATAATTCCCGCTATCGGACAAAACTCGGTTGCAACGGCGTTTCGCACGGAAAATCTCGCAAGTCAGGCGGCGTTTATAACGCAGAGCGAAATAAGCAGAACCAACGGAATTTCTACCGTGGGAATTGTAGGACGGGACGCAGTTATGAAATCGCATTCGATAGGCGAACTCAAATCGGCTATAGATTGGCAAATTCTTTTTGGCGCAGACGAAATTTTGATTGACGGCTTTTACCTTAATTCCACATACAGATTTGAAGACTTTGCGCCGCTTGGACTTTCTTTTTACCATCCCGATTACAAGCACATAAAATCGCTTGTTTCGCAGACAAAATTGGCGTTGGCTCTTAACTACGGCAGAAAAGCGCCCAAACACGGAGTTGTGGTCATTGCTCCTCCACAGTCGCTTTTGTCGGATTTTATGTTAGGCGAAACCGAAATTATAGGCGAAGCGGTCGAAATATTTCTGAACGTTATAAGCGATTTACGCACTTACCAAATTCCCTACACAATAATAACCGAAGAAAATTTCTCAAAAGACGAAAGTTTGGAGATTACCAACAGCGGACAAATCAAAACGACCAACGGGATTTATTCTGCGGCGATTTTGCTTTACACCCGCCTTATCAACAACTCGTTTTTTGCGCAGGTCGAAAGATTATCGCTCAAAAAGGGCACGATTTTATTTGCCGACAAAAAACCGCAGGGAAGTTTTGACGACAGCCAAAGCGACTCATTCATATCAAGAGTGGACAGAATGTTTGAGTCGAGGAGCCGTCATTGTGTAGTCGGCGGCGTTTCGGACATTGTGGATTACATATCGAAAAACTTTGAGAACATAATCGGGCACCTCCACATAGAAAAGGGCAACTGTGGCGTTCTTATAAACCACAATCAAGTCGGCGAAAACCTGCTTATGACCGCACTTAACATCTCCGCCGAAAACGTGCAAATCGAAATCGCAAGAGAAGATGGCAGACAATTCTACAAAATAGACCTCGAAAGCGGACAAATTCTGAATATAGACAGCGGCGAAAAAGAGGCGTCGTTCTTCTTTGTGGTGCATCCGCGCGAATTTTTGATTATTCTGGAAACGCACGGCGAAAGCGCCACTGCAAAGCAACTCGAAAACGCGCCTGCCGTAAAAATTGACGCTATTGTTCCCGAATATCGCTCGTATATATCCAAAGAAAGCGAAGTTTTTGAGTTAAAATCGCTTAACCGCTTCCCTCTGTCGCGTTGGAAAACGATTGTCAGCGTAAATCGTGAGCGAAATATCATAAACTACAATTACGAAACCTATTTTGAGTCGATGGTAGAAAAGCCCGAAACCGCAATATTGGTGTTTTTCGACAAACCTGCAAGCAATAAAGAGAGCGTAAACAGCAGATTTAAGGTAAAATTAAACGGCAACGAAGTAAACCAAATAAATATAAGCGAATATCCGCAATACAACGAAGACCCCGCGCTTTTGGCTTACGATATAAGCGAATTCATAAACAAAGACAAGCCGAACACAATTACAATTCGCAAAACAGGCGACCACGACCTGCCCGACCCCGTTGAATATCCGCCGTTTGTTTTGGTGCCGACAGCTGTAGAAAGAGGACCGAACACTTGGAAAATTTTAGATAAAACACAATCGCGTACCTGCTCTTGGAGCACAAAAGGCTATCCGTATTTAATCGGACGGGCTTCGGCGCTCTATCACTTTGAGGTGCCGAAAAACTATCAACAGGTGGTTTTAGCATTCGACGATTTAAGCGGCGCTACACACATTGCGCTTAACGATAAAAAACCAACCGCCCAAGAAGGCGAAGACGACGACGAAATTACACTGGAAACCCCTGTTAAATGCCCGCTTCATACGGATTTGATATTTCCGCCGTATCGCATAGATATTACGGATTATGTAACCGACAAGCGTAATAATTTGGTTATCACATCATCATCGTCGCTAAATTCGCAAAACCAACTTTCACCAGGCATAGGCGGAATTTTAGGCAATGCACGATTAGAAATAATTACAAAAGAATAAGGGGGCTTACACAGCCCCCCCCCCGTATTTGTTTGTAGAGACGCGATGCTCGCGTCTCCTTTTTTGTTTTTATTAAAACGTTCTAAACACCACAATCGCCTTTTCTAATTCCGCACTGCGAGACCCCTTAAATAAAATCAAATCGTTCTCACCAGAATTATCAAACGCAAGTTTCCCCGCCTCTTCGGCATTGTCGCAAACAAACACGTTTTCCTTGGCAAAACCTGCCGAAATTGCCGCGTCCGCCATTGTTTTTGCGCGCTCCCCTACTGCAATAAGTTTGTCTGTCTTAAAATTTACAAGAGACGCCCCGACTTCTTTGTGAAGTTCTTCTTCGTATTCGCCGAGTTCGCCCATTGTTCCTAAAACTGCTATTCGATTTGCAGGCGTGGGAATATCGTCGAGCATTTTTAGTGCAACTGCCATAGACGACGGATTTGCGTTATAACAGTCGGCGATTATTTTTCTGCCTGCGATAATTTCTATTTCACCTCGCATATTCGCGGGTTTCAGTTCGTTTTTTACTACTTCCTGCAAAATATACGGAGATATTCCGAACGACTGCGCAAAGTAAAGCGCAGGTAAAAGCGAATAAACGCAATGCGCCCCCACCATAGGAATTTCGTAGCGAAAACCGTTGTAGTCAAAGGAATAACAGCCGAATTCGTTGCAAGTCAGATTTTCGGCGCGAATTTGATTGCCAATTTCCAAGCCGAAATAGTATGATTGCACCATATCGATTTCGTTTTGGGCGAGGCTTCTTTCGTCGTCGCCGTTTAAAAGCATTATACCGCGCTTTATTGAAACGGCGCGCGCCAGTTCAAAATTTGCTTCGGCGGTTTTTTCTATGCCGCCGAAAAGCCCTACGTGGTCAAAGCCGATATTTGTAATTACGCCCATATCGGGCTCTATTATCGTGGTGAGCTCGGCAATTTCTCCGCAGTGGTTTGCACCGAGTTCAAATATGGCAAACTCTTCGTCGCCGTCCATCGACAATACCGACAAGGGAACGCCTATGTGATTATTAAAATTTCCGATGGTAGAGCCGATTTTGAAACTTTTGGAAAGAAGCGTTTTAAGCATTAAAGTTGTGCTTGTTTTGCCGTTGCTTCCGCCGATTGCAATTACGGGAATCCGCAAAATCCTGCGATATGCCTGAGCCGCTTTTTGAATGGAATAAAGCGTATCTTTGACGGGTATCAGATAATATTCGTTAAAATTTTTACGATTTTCTTCGTACCATTTTTTTTCGACGATTGCGGCAACGGCGCCATTATCGAATGCTGATTTAACGTAATCGTGTCCGTCTTGCGCTTCGCCTTTGAGCGCGACGAAAACGTCGCCTTTTTTGAGTTTTCGGCTGTCCATCCAAACATTATTGAAGGTTTTTGCGGATAGTGTTTCGTCTGCGCTTATTTCAGACATTGTCCAAAACGCCAAATTTTTCAGCGTTTTCTGTTTTTGCTTGTCGTTCATTGTGTTTTATCTCCCGTAAATTAAAACATTACTCCGCCGCTTGGCGTGGCAGGTGTATGTGTCGGTTGAGTTCCGAAAATTTCTCTGGCGTCCCGTACATTAGACGCTCCGTGAACATTGCACGTTGGCGGAACCGTTCCTATAAGAAACATTTCCTGGTAAGGATTGGGACAACGGATACTCGCTCTTTCGTTAGAAACGGGGCATAATTCCAAAGTTATAAGTCCCTCGCTTGCATAAACAAATTCCGCAACGGGCAAATCGCGGTGAAGCGCGTGCATAACGGGCGCCCAAATCGGAATAGCGCCGCTTGAGCCTGTTACTCCCTGCCCCATAGTCTGACTTCTGTCCGTGCCGACCCAAACTCCCGTGGAAATCTGAGGGGTATATCCGATGTACCAAGCGTCAACAAAATTGTTAGTCGTTCCCGTTTTTCCCGCCGAAGGACGCATAAAATTGTGCGTATGACGAATGCTTGCGCCTGTTCCGCGGATAACAACGTCTTGCATAGTATGGGTAAGAAGGGACGCTAAAGCAGGGTCGATAACCTGAGTGCTTCTCGGCTCGTGTCTGAATATTACTCTTCCGTTTCTGTCTTTTACCATTTCCACAAAATACTGTTGCGGCATTAAACCCTGATTGGCAAACGCGGCAAAAGCTCTCGTAAGTTCAAGATTAGACACGTCGCACACGCCCAAAGCCAAAGCGGGAACTGCGCGTATATCACGAGAAAAACCCATCGCTTTGGCAAGGTCAACGACGTTTCGCAAGCCGACTTCCATTGCAACAATAATAGCAGGCATATTAAGCGACCTGCGAAGCGCTTGACGGATGGTAACATCTCCGAAAAATTCTCTGCCTATGTTTTCGGGACGCCAATCGCCTATGGTTATCGGTCTGTCAACAACAACGCTTGCGGGTGTAAATCCGTTGTCAAACGCCGCCGCAAAAATAAACGGCTTAAACGCCGAGCCCGGTTGTCTGAAACCTTGCGTTGCTCTGTTGAAGCGGGATTGCGTAAAATCGCGTCCGCCAATCATTACTCGCACCGCGCCCGTTTCTACGTCCATAGAAATAACGCTACCCTGCAATTTGCGAAGAGAGATAGAGTCGTGAAGCGCGTCCAAAACTTGTGCGTGCGCCGCATAAATCGAGTCGAAATTTCTCATAAATACTTCGCGACGCACTCCGATAATTTCATAAGCCTTTGCATTGTCAATAAAAAAGGCGTTTTGCCGTCTTTGAAGCACGGTCAAGTGGCTGTTCATTGCCTCTTCGGCAACAGTTTGCGCTTGCGGATCGAGGGTTGTAAATATCGAAAGTCCCGCATTATAAAGCATATCCGAGCCAAATCGTCTTTCGAGGTCGCGGCGAATTTGCTCTACAAAATAAGGCGCAACAGTCGATACGGGACGGTGAGGGTTGTTCGGAATGGGAAGCGCCGATACGCTATCCGCCTCCGCTCTTGAGATTGCACCTGCACGCACCATAGAGTTAAGCACCGTACGCCGTCTTGCGGTAAGTCGTTCGTGATTTCCCTCCAAGTTTGGTCTCAGACGATTTGGAGTTTGGACTGTTCCCGCCAAAACCGCCGCCTCGTTAAGGTCTATATCCTGAATATTTTTGCTGAAAAACGCCATTGCGGCGGCGCTCATTCCGAAATTTCCGCCACCCAAATAAATTTTGTTAAGATACATTTCGAGAATTTCGTCTTTTGTATAATATTTTTCGAGCTGAATTGCCGTCAATATTTCACGCATTTTCCGCGCCGCCGTTTGCCGCTGTGTTAAAAACACGTTTCGCGCCAACTGCATAGTAATGGTCGAAGCGCCGCCTTCTATTCTGCCGCTTACCGCATTGCCTATAATCGCTTGAACCATACGACGCGAATCAAAGCCCCAATGCGAATAAAAGCGTCTGTCTTCAATGGAAATAATAGCGTCAATCAATACCTGCGGGACGCTGTCTATGGGTACCCAAAACCGCCGTTCAATGCTGAATTCGTGTATCAGCGAACTGTCTTTCGCATAAACCCGCGTCACCAAACTCGGCTGAATATTGCCCAATTCGTGCGGCTCGGGAATAGTTTTATAAACGTTATTCAAAAACACGACCGTCGCCGTAATGGTCGCGCCCAAAAACAGAATTACTGCAAACATTATAACCAAAACAAGCGGCGTAAGATTTATCAATTTGACAGTTTCTTTGTTCCAATGCATTTTTACCCTCTTCTTTGAAAGAAATTTAAGCCGAAAAATAATATTTGCCGCCGATAAACAAACAAACTTTATGCAAAAAGCAGAAAATTCTCCGTTATTGCTCTTTCACAAAATCGGTATTTACTTCTATTGAGTTTCCTTTTTGGCTTATTATGCCTATTCCGTATTTATTTGCTTTTTCT
>WRAZ01000056.1 GCA_009779925.1 Chitinivibrionia bacterium | reverse complement strand
ACAACAACATTTTTTCTGTTTTTGTGCAAATCACAATTCGAACAAATTTTCAATTCAGTTGTAATTTGTTCCAATTCATTTTTAGCCATAAAACCAACCTTTCCGCCGCTTTTTCACGGCAAAATTAAATACTCAAGCAAGAAACAGCGGAATGGCTGTTCTGCCGATAATTCTCGTTTTTTGCAGAAAACTATGAATTTCACCTGTGCTAATTTATTAAACCCAATAGTGTTGATAGGCAGAACAACCGGTGAAGGGAGTTCAAACTATTGATTTTAATAAAACAAAAGGTCAAAGAGCACCAATGAAAAGTCGGGAATTATTCCGACATTCCATAGTTTTCTGCATCGGGAAAATACTTTTTATTTGTGGTGGTTTACGAGATTATTTTGTTTTTTGTGAAAATTCGGAAATGTGTGAAAAAAGGCGCAATGATTATCTTTGCGCCGATGGTTGGTTTTGTGGGGAAAATCAGTATTGCAAGCGCAGAACATCGTCGATGAAGAGACCTGTATATCGCGCTACAGTGTTGGCATCCACGCCGTCGTTTAGCATATTTACGGCAACTTGTCGCATTCCTTGAGTTATTCCAAGTTGCATTCCGCGCGCTCTTTCTTCATCGCCGCGCACTCTCAAAGCATCTTCTGTTTTCCATTCTGTTAACAACATATTTATAACCTCCGATCCTTTATCGTTGAAATAAGTGCTTAATACGTTTTTCTCCAAGCAGTCCAATATCGCCTTTTTTATTGCCTCGTCTCTACTCATATTTTTTTCATAGTTGCGAGCCATTGCTATGAACATTTCGTATCCTTTCAATGTTTCGCTTCTTTCTGCAAACTGAGGGTTTTTGCCTTCGTTTATATTGTAAACTTTGACAATTAGTTCAAGTTCCGGCAACGCTCCTTCTTTTTGCTCAAACATATCCGACAATTTAAGCGTTTCTTCGTCAGGATAATCTGTTTTTCCGTTGTATAAAACAATAAATTCGGGGCGCGGAATAGTAATTCTGTTTTGTTTATATAACGTTTCCGCTTCTATTATCTTCTCATAAACCCGTCCCATGTAAAGCAACATTCTAAGCGGCATATTCGGGTTTATTGTCGATTGGTGCTCTATTAAAACAACGAATTTGTTGTCAATTACAAACGAAATATCGTTCATCTGCTCCATATACAGCACGTTTTCCAACGTTGTTATTTGTATATCTGTCTCTTCTCCGTAGTTTGTGTTTTGTATCGCGTTATATAATTCTAAAAGTTTGTCTTTTTCACCGAATAAACTCGTAAAAACACTGTCTTTATATTCCCTATTTGCTTTTGCACTCATTTTTTCTCCTTGAAATTATGCTGTCATTATATAAAATAAAATACATTATCTCCACAACAATCTACGGGGAAAATCTTGAAATTTTGAGAAATTTCGGTGATTTTCTTGTTTTGGGCGATCTTCACTTCGCTCCCTTGCCGGTAAACACCACCAAAATCGTCTGAAAAATTATCTTTAAGTCCAAAAGTATCGACATGTTTTCAAAATAATAAAGGTCGTACATTACTTTGATTTTTACGTCTTCTATGGTTTCGTCGTATTTGTGTTTTACTTGCGCCCAGCCGGTAATCCCGGGTTTCATTTTCAGGCGTTTTACGTACCACGGGATTTCTTTTGACAGCATATCTATAAAATATTGACGTTCGGGACGAGGTCCCACTACGCTCATTTCGCCTTTGAGAACGTTCCAAAGTTGCGGGATTTCGTCAATTCTGGATTTTCGCAGAATTCTTCCTATCGGCGTTATTCTGGGGTCGTTTTCGGTTGCCCATTGGGGACCGCTTCGCTTTTCGGCGTCCATATACATCGAGCGAAATTTATATATAATGAAAGGCTTGCCGTTTTTTCCGATGCGTTCTTGCGAATAAATTGCGGGACCTTTGTCGCTTAATCTTACGACAATTGCTACCAATATCCAAAACGGCATAAAGGGCACAAGGACGAAAATCGCTATGAAAATATCGAAAAGGCGTTTGATTTGCGCTTGCCATTGGGGTAGGTTGTCGCCGAGCAAAACTACCAACGGCGCGCCGCAGAGTTGCTGGGTTTTTAGTTGCCCCGTTATTACATCCATAAGCGAGGGTATCATATAAACGGTAAGGTTTTCGCCCGAACAGTGGTTTAGAATTTCAGTGATTTCTTTTGCGGAATCCGTTAGGTGCGAAACAATTATTCCCGTTAGTTTTTTCTCTTTTACGATGTTTGAAATATCCTCGATTTTGCCCAAAACAGGAATGCCGCCGAACTCTTTTTGTTCGCAGTTTTGGTCTATAAAGCCAACTATTTTGTAGCCCAAATGCGGAAATTTGTTCATTTCTTTAATGGTATTTAAACCCGATTCGTTTGCGCCGATTATCGCAATGTTCTGATTGGCAATGCCGTTTTTGTATAAAAGCTGATAAAAAGAGTGCATTATGAGCCGCGCCAAACTTGCTGTTAAAAGGAGCGCCGCCATATAAGACAGGAGCAGAGAAACGCGTGTTTCCGTAAAAATGCCTTCAAATCTTCCTGTTTTTATAAAATCGATAATCTGCTCGCTCGAAACCATACAAAACATTATGGCTATTCCGATGATTATCGTCCGCGCGACAATGAAAATTTCGTCGAGGCGCGATTCCGAAAACCAGTCGCGGTAAAGTCCGTTGAAAAAATAAAACACAATCCACGCGCCCGTAAGCATTAAAGACGGAATTATGTAGGCGATAAAGTCGAGGTAAGGGTCAAAAAAAACAGGGAAATATTCGCTTTTGTAGCGTAGCCAAAACACGAGCCAAAACGCCCCGTTTATCGCTGCAACGTCAAACAGAAGAACGAATAATTTCTCAATAAACCGATTACCCAACAAAGCCGCCTTTTATGAATTTGTCGAACAATTCTTCGCCGCTTTTTATTACAATTCCCGAAGCGTGCGCGCTTCTTTCATTGTAGGCGCTCGAATTTCCGATAGGCACTTTCGGACCGAAAACCGCAAACGGTACTTTGTCGAGCGCGTGTGTTTTTGTGCGCACGTAAGTCGGGTGGTCGGGCAAAATCATAAGGTTTAAATCGGGATATTCTTGTTGCATTTTTATCAATTCGCCTACTACGTTTTGGTCGTATTCCTCAATCGCCTGAATTTTTTTCTTTAAGTCGCCTTCGTGCGAGGTTTCGTCGGGGGCTTCGATGTGTATCAGCGCGAAATCGCCTTTTTTGAGGAATTCGCGGACGGCGGCGATTTTTCCTGCGTAATTTGTTCCCAAATACCCCGTTGCACCCACGATTTCAGGCGCTTGTAAGCCTGCCAAAACGCCTATTCCTTTTACCAAATCCACCGCGGAAGCAACTCCGCCGCTTATGCCGTATTTTTCTTTAAGGGATGGAAATTTCGTTGCTTTTCCTTCGCCCCAGAGCCAAATGTCGCTAACAGGTTTTTGCCCTGCTTCGATACGTTTTTTGTTTTCGGCGCAATTTTTGAGGACTTCGCGCGCTTTTTTGGAAATTTCGTTAAGAATTATGTTTTTCGGGACATATTTGTCTATATTTTGTCCGCTTATATCGTGCGGCGGCGTTAGTTTTTCGCCTTTGATTTCGACGTCCTTTATCACCAAAATGTGTCTGTATTGAACGCCCAAATGGAAAGTGTATTTGTCGCAGTCCAAGGTTTTGAGCGCGGCGATAATTTCTTTTGCGCTGTCGGTCTGGATATGCCCTGCCGAATAATCGTCCATAACGCCGTCTTTTATTGTAATAAGATTACAACGGAACGCGGTTTCGTTTGCGGCGAGCTTTATTCCGATGCTTGCCGCCTCTATCGGCGCGCGCCCTGTGTGGTATTTTTGCGGGTCGTATCCCATAAGAGACATATTTCCGATGTCGCTTCCGGGCGGGAAACCTTCGGGAATTAAATCAACCATTCCGCAAATTCCTTTTTGCGCCACAAAGTCTAAATTGGGGGTTTGAGCATACTCTAAGGGCGACTTGTTTCCAAGAGCGTCAATGAGTTCGTCCGCCATTCCGTCGCCGACTGCTATCACGTATTTCATATATTTCTCCTTATTTGCAATTTAATTCCGATACTAAAATATTATTTTTTCAATGCGACATAGAGTATAAAGTTTAAAATGACTGTATTTTCTTTTCAGACTTTTTTCAAAAAATAAAGGATTTTCTAATTATTGCTAAAGCCAAAAACTATTTTCTGACGTTAAAAGTCTAAATTAAAGGAATACTATGAAAATTCAGACAAGAGTCATAATCAGTTTTTTAATAGCAATATCTATAGGTTTGGCATTCGGTATTACCGCTGTTGTTATAACCGGTCGCTTCAAAAACGAGGCGCAGGAATTATACACGCTTCAAAGAGGCATATCGGATTTCACGGATATTTTGAACGCTCACTACAATTGGAGATACAAAATGTTTGAAACCATAACGGGAGGCACGGAATTTACAGGAGAACTTGACCCTGCCGCCTGCCGCCTCGGATTATGGATAGACTACGACGCAAAATATATCAGAGACGAAAAAATTCAGGACAGAATAGCGCGGCTTAAACCTTTGCACGACCTTGTACACACGGAAGCGCGAATTGTCCTTAATTTACTTGAAGCGGGCGAAAACGACGAGGCTGTAAGACTTTTCAGAGAAAGCGTCATTCCCGTGTTTCACGAAATGATAGAAGAGTTGACGGGTATTATGAAAAAATATTCCGAATACGAGCTCGGAATGCACGCAAATATAAGCAGAATTTCAGATATAATTGCCGTTATGATGTTTGCCGTCATTATATTGGCGAGCTTATTTTTGACTTTGTTTATATTTAAAAGCATTATGAAAGACCGAAGCGGAATGGAAAAAGAAATCGACAGGATGAACCGCCTCAACAAGACCATACTCGAAGCGATGCCGATAGGTATGGCGATTTTTAAGGGTAATCCGCCGCAAGTTCTTGATTGCAACGACGAACTCGCAAATATGTTCAATGCCAAAAAACGGCAAGTTATAGACCGCTACTGGGAAGATTTCTCTCCAAAGTTTTTACCTGACGGACGTTCTTCATTAGAGGCTACCGCCGAAATTATGCAACGCGTAATGTCCGGCAAGGTCGTTAAAACCGAATGGATGCACCAAACAGCGAACGGCGAACCGATTCCCAGCGAACTCACGCTTATTCGCGTTAAAGACAAAGACGATTTTATCGGACTTGGTTTTTTATACGACCTGCGCGAAATTAAAAAACGGGAAAATGAACTTATACTCGCCCAAGAAAAGATTGAACAGCAATTGGCAAAATTAAATCTGGTCGTTAAATCCACGCATATTGCCCTGTGGGATATGGAAGTTGACGACGTCAAAAATCCCGTCGCCCTTACAAACACCGTTATTTACTCAGACGAATTCAGGCAAATGCTCGGATATTCAAACGAAGAAGATTTTCCTAACAAAATCAGCAGTTGGAGCAACATTTTGCATCCCGAAGACAAGGAAATAACAGTTAACGCTTTTGCAAAACACATACTCGACACTACAGGCAAAACGCCTTATGACAGAGAATTCAGAATGACAAAGAAAAACGGCGAACTCGCGTATATCCGCGCGACAGGCGAAACCACGCGCGACAAAGACGGCAATCCCATTCGCGTTGCAGGCGCAATTATGGATATAACCGAAACAAAAAACACATTGCTGAATATGAAAAAACTGCGCACGGACGCAGAAGCCGCCTCTGTTGCAAAAGGATTTTTCTTGTCGAATATGTCGCACGAAATGCGCACGCCGCTAAATACCATTATGGGAATGGCGACAATCGGCAAAAAATCGCTCGACAGCGAACGCAAAGATTACGCGCTCACTAAAATCGCCGAGGCTTCGTCGCATCTTTTGGGCGTAATAAACGACGTCTTGGATATGTCCAAAATTGAAGCGAACAAACTTGAGCTTGTAATCGGCGATTTTTCGTTCGAGAATATGCTGAAAAAAGCCGTAAATGCGGTTAACGTCCGTATGGAAGAAAAACAGCAGACCTTTTTGGTGAATATAGACGGAAAAATTCCGCACATTTTGGCAGGCGACGACCAGCGTTTGACTCAAGTTATAATAAATCTTTTGAGCAACGCCGTAAAATTCACCGACGAAGAGGGAATAATCCGCCTGAACGCGTCTCTTTTGCAGGAAAAAGGCAACGAATGCACAATTGCCATAGAGGTTATCGACACGGGTATCGGCATTACCAAAGAGCAGCAAGAGCGAATATTCCGCACGTTTGAGCAGGCGGACAGCAAAACTTCCCGTCAATTCGGCGGCACGGGGCTCGGTCTTGTAATTTCAAAGCGAATTGTGGAGATGATGGGCGGCGAAATCAACGTTTCTTCGGAACTCGGAAAGGGCTCAAAATTCACATTTTCCTTTAAGGCAACACGCGGAAACAACTCGCTCGAAACCAAACTCGATACATCGGTAAATTGGAGCAATATGAAAGTTCTCGCAGTCGATGACGCGGCGGAAATTCTTAAATATTTCTCGGAAATTTTCAACCGCTACGGCGTATCCTGCGACATTGCGGCAAACGGCAACGAAGCCTTGGCTTTAATCGAACAAAACGACGGCTACGACATTTATTTTGTGGACTGGAATATGCCTATAATGAACGGTATCGAATTGACAAAAGAAATCAAAAAACGCCGCGAGCACCGCAAAAACGTTATAATAATGATTTCGTCCACCGAATGGGCGCTTATTCACGAAGACGCAAAAGGCGCGGGCGTAGATAAATTCCTTATGAAACCCCTGTTTGCCTCGGATATTATGGATTGTATGAACACCTGCTTGGGAAGCGCAACCGCCAATAATGCAAAAGAACACAAAGCGGCTGTAAAAAGCGGCGAACTAAAGGGTTGTCGCATACTTCTCGCGGAAGATATGGCAATCAACAGAGAAGTTTTGCTGGCGATAATGGAAGACACCGGCGTAGAAATCGACTGTGCGGAAAACGGCGCGGAAGCAGTAGAAATGGTCGCCGCCAATCCAGAAAAGTACGAATTAATACTTATGGATATGCAAATGCCTCTTATGGACGGCTTGGAAGCGACCCGCAACATACGCGAAACAGGCAACAAAATCCCGATTATCGCAATGACGGCAAACGTCTTCAAAGAAGACATAGAAAAGTGCGCGGAAGCCGGAATGGACGACCACATCGGCAAACCGATAGACGTTGTCAAAGTAATGAAAATGATACGTAAATACCGAAAATCGTGAGTGCGCTACCTAAACAAGAAAAACACTTTCCACAACAACCTCGGATTTTTGGCGAAAACTTTCATAAACACCCGCAGATAACTTAATTTATCGGGGTTTTCGCCTTTAAGCGCCGCCGCTACATCGTTGTAAAATTTATCGCGCCTTCCCAAAAGAGCGGTCTTGAGCGCGTAAGAGCGAATTTGATTTTTCCCGCAATATTTGTGCCAATTTTTTTCGTAAACTTTAAGTTTTTTATAATCAAAAACGCCGTTTTTATGCGCCTTTACAATCGCCTCGCCTGCAATTTTCCCCGCAAAAAGCGCGTATGCAATTCCGCCGCCGTTAAGCGCGTTCACCTGCCCAGCCGTATCGCCCACCAAAACAACCCCGTTTTTGGACAGCGGCGACAAATATTTTCCCACGGGAACGCCTCCGCAATGCAAATCGGTAATTTTCGCGTTAGGATATTTTTTATTGACAAATTCGTAAAACAGTTCTTTCGCCAAAGCGGGTTTTGAATATTCCCCCAAAACGCCCAGCCCGACATTCGCCGTGTTTTTTCCGCGCCCAAACACCCACAAATAGCCGCCCGTTGCAATTTTTTCGCCCGTGTAAAATTCTATTATGTCGCCCTCAATCGAACTATGCTCAATCTTGGCAAACACGCAACTTTCCATATCTTCGGGCGCAAACGGTTCTTTCCACCAAGTTTTTCGTCGGATTAAACTTTCCACTCCGTCGGCGGCAACCAAAACAGGAGCGACAAAAACATCGCCGTTTTCGGCAACGCATTTATACGAAAACAGCTTCCCGTTCTCTTCAATTTCGACATCGTTAATATAGCAATTATTAAAATATTGCGCCCCGCTTTTTTGCGCGTTTTCGGTAAGTTCTTTGTCCATTATCGTGCGGTCTATGCAATAACTTTCACCGATATTTTTAAGCTCGACAGCCGTTTCATCGGGAGAAATAAACCTAACCTTATCAATTCTCGACAAAACCCATTCCCGTTTAATTCCAATAGAAGCTCTCATTCCCTTAAACCCCACCCCCTCCCCGCAACGAACAGGCATCGACGGAAACTCCTTGCGTTCAATAAGCGCAACTTTAAGCCCCGCTTCAGCGCAAACTTGCGCTGTCTGCGAGCCGGCAAGCCCCCCGCCGACGACTATGATGTCGAAGTTTTTATTGGTTTTGTTCATTTTTTGTCCTCTTCTTCATCAATGTCAAATTTCATCTTCACGCGCTTTTCTATATCTTCCGCGCTTGGCAGTGTATTTGCAAGTTCGGCAGGAACAAAGTCCGACAATTTATATTCGCTTACGCCAATAGGCTTGTTTATGTCTTTCAGCGCGTATTCCGCAGTCAATTTGTCTTTCGTTTTACAGAGCATAATGCCGATGGACGGATTATCTGTTTCGTGTTTCAAAATATCGTCAACAGCCGACAGATAAAAATTAAGTTTTCCTGCATATTCGGGCATAAATTCCGTATTTTTTAATTCAATTACCACGAAACATCGAAGTTTAGTATTGTAGAATAAAAGGTCAATATAATAATCCTTATTGCCGACTTCAATATGATATTGATTGCCGACAAAGGCAAACCCCGTGCCGAGTTCCATAATAGTTTTAGCAACATTTGCGACCAATTCGTTTTCTATTTCGCGTTCAATTATTCCTTTACGCTTTTCGACAAAGTCAAAGATATAAGGACTTTTAAGCGTTTCTTGCGCTAATTCGCTAAATGGCGACGGCAACAATCTGTCATAATTAGTAGTTTTTTCGGCGATTGCTTGGCGGTGATATGTCTTTGTTTCTACGTGGTGTTCAAGAGCGGATAAAGACCAATCATTCTCTATTGTTTGTTTCGCGTACCACAAGTTTTCTTCTTGTGTTTTTGCTTTATCAAGCAATAATACATTGTGCGACCAACTCAAAAGTGCAGACACTGTCTGCACTTTTTGCTCGTCGTTTACGATTTCAGCAAATT
>WRAZ01000055.1 GCA_009779925.1 Chitinivibrionia bacterium | reverse complement strand
TTCGGGGGGTTAGCTCAGTCGGTTCAGAGCACCTGCCTTACAAGCAGGGGGTCACAAGTTCGAGCCTTGTACTCCCCACCACCATAGAGTGGACCGGTAGTTCAGTTGGTTAGAACGCCTGCCTGTCACGCAGGAGGTCGCGGGTTCGAGTCCCGTCCGGTCCGCCATTTTTGTAGAGACGCAATGCTTGCGTCTCTTTTTTTTGTTTAATGCCTAATTTTTGATAATAACAAAGGGCGAAAGATTTTTCGCCCCTACAAAATTAACGCAGAAATTATGTAAAACACCCTATTGTTATCAAACCACGCTAAAAAGTATCTCGCCGTAAGTTGGCATCGACCAATATTTTCGGGCGATTGTTGCCTCTAATTCGTCGCAGACTTTGCGAAGTTCCGACATTGCCGCAAATACGTTGTCGCGATAGAATTTTGCAATATCGCTTACTCCTTTTTTCGCCTTTACGTCTGCCAACGCTTTTTCGAGTGCTTCTGCTTTTATAAGAAGAAGCGAAGAAGAACGAGAAAGAGTATCCAAGATTTTCTCTTCGAGTATTGCCTCAAAACCCCAGCCCTTGATTGATTTTTTCGTCTGCAAAAGCTGCGCTATCTCTTTCTGATACGAAATACTCGACGGAATAACGTCTTTGTACACCATATCAACCATCGTAAGCGCTTCGATATTGAGCTGTTTGCAATAACTTTCCAACATTATTTCAAAGCGGGAATGCAATTCGGTTTCGCAAAAAACGTGGTGCTTAGAAAACAAATCCACACTTTTTGGCGACACAAACGCAGGAAGCGCGTCAATAGTCGTTTTTAGGTTGGAGAGCCCTCTGCGCTTCGCTTCCTCGACCCATTCGGGCGAGTAATTGTTTCCGTTAAAGACAATTCTTTTGTGATTACGGAACGTTTCTTTTACAAGCGTTGCCATATCTTCGTTAAAGTTTGTCGAATTCTCTAATTTTTCGGCAAATTGGCGCAAAGTTTCTGCAACCGCCGTGTTCAGAACGATGTTTGGACCCGCCGTAGAAAACATTGAGCCGAGCATTCTGAACTCAAATTTATTGCCCGTAAAAGCAAACGGCGATGTGCGGTTTCGGTCGGTTGTGTCTTTGGGGAAATGTGGCAAAACGCTTACGCCGATTTCCATTTCGCTTTTTTCTTTGCATTTATAGGCGTTGCCGCTTTCGATTGCTTCAAGAATTTCGGTTAATTCGTCGCCTAAAAACATAGATATTATTGCGGGAGGCGCTTCGTTTGCGCCTAAGCGGTGGTCGTTGCCCGCGCTTGCCGCAGATACGCGCAGTAAATCTTGATATTCATCGACCGCTTTTATTACCGCCACCAAAAACAGCAAAAATTGCGCGTTTTCGTAAGGAGTTTCGCCCGGCTCAAGCAAATTCTTGCCTGTATCGGTTGCCATAGACCAATTATTGTGTTTGCCGCTTCCGCTTACTCCTGCAAACGGTTTTTCGTGCAAAAGACAAGCCAAATTATGCTTGTTGGCAATGGTTTTCATAAGTTCCATAGTCAGTTGGTTGTGGTCGGTAGCAATGTTTGCCGTTGCGAATATAAGGGCGAGTTCGTGCTGAGCGGGCGCGACTTCGTTATGCTTGGTTTTGGCAAAAACGCCTAATTTCCATAATTCTTCGTCCAATTCCCGCATAAAAGCCGACACTCTCGGCTTAAGACAGCCGAAATAATGGTCTTCGAGCTCCTGCCCCTTTGGCGGAAGCGCGCCGAAAAGCGTTCTTCCCGTATAAATTAAATCGGGGCGTTTCAAAAACATTTGTTTGTCTATAAGAAAGTATTCCTGCTCAACTCCAACGGTGGGAGCCACTCTTTTTACGTCCTTGTTTGAGAAAAGCTTAAGGATGCGCATAGCTTGCTTGTCGAGCGCCTCCATTGAGCGAAGGAGCGGCGTTTTTTTGTCGAGCGCCTCGCCCGAATACGAGCAAAAAGCCGTAGGAATGCACAAAGCGTTGTCTTTTATGAAAGCAAAAGAAGTCGTATCCCAAACCGTGTAGCCTCTCGCTTCAAAAGTGGCGCGCAAACCTCCCGACGGAAAAGAAGACGCGTCGGACTCGCCGTGGACAAGCTCTTTGCCCGAAAATTCCATAATTGCCTTACCGTTGCCTGCAGGCGATATAAAACTGTCGTGTTTTTCCGCGGTAGTTCCCGTCATCGGCTGAAACCAGTGAGTGAAGTGAGTAGCGCCTTTTTCGAGCGCCCATTCCATCATAGCGTTTGCTACAACGTCGGCAGTCCCCCGCTCTAAACGCGTTCCCTGCGACATCGTTCTTTTAAGGGCGTCAAAAGCGTCTTTCGGCAATCTCGCTTGCATTACCGTTTCGTTAAAAACCATACTCCCGAACAAACTTGCTATGTCTTTCATTGGACTTTTTCCTTTTTGGTTGTTTTTTTGCCACAAAAATACGTTATGCCAAAACAAAAAAAAGAGACGTAAGGCACTACGTCTCTACAAATAATCGAAAATTTACCGAAATAGCGGACGACCGAGAGCGGTCGCCCCTACTTTTACTTGCCTATTTCACCCCAATTCTCTGCCTCAACACAGAAACGCCGTTCTGCTTCACATTCAAGACAAACACGCCTTGCGCGAGATTATCTGTTCTCAATCCAACAGCATTCACGCCGTTTATTGCGGTGATGTTCGCTCTGCTTACCATACGACCTTGCAGGTTGTAAAGTTCGGCGGTGTAATTGCCTGCGGCGAGGTTTAGGTGGATTTGACCGTTTCTTATTCCTGCGAAAGAGGCAGGGTTTGCGGTTTTTCTTGTGATAGTATTACGAGATATTGATGTGCCGCCGCCGCTGAAACCACGCAAAAACGGAAAGCCGTTGTTTGTTTCAGGGGCGATTTGCCAGATGTTAGCAAAATCCCAACCAATGAAAGTGCTTTGTTGACGGAATTGTGCTTCAGTTAGCAATATTGAGTTTTGAAAGATTGTGCCGTCATCATTACCGCCGCTCAATTCGTATACGCCTTGTAAAGCATAAGAACTTAAAATCTCTATACTTTCGCCCCAGCCCAACAATTGACCTGCAACATATGGCGCCTCGCCTCTATTTACTATAATTCCTATAGCATAGCTGTTTCGAATTGCGCCGTCTTCACTTGTGCCAACTAATCCGCCAACGAAATAATCCAAATTATTATCAGCATCTATTGTTATGTTCACATTGGCATAAGAATTTTCTATTGTTCCATCATTCATAATTCCAACCAATCCGCCAATATCGCCCCAAATAGTGCCGCCAAAATAGATTTTTCCTGTTGCAAAAGTATTCTCAATTCTTCCACTGTTAGTGCCGACTAATCCTCCGATATATGCTTCGCTTCCGTTTTCTTCTGCTTCTAATGTTATACTAAAATCAATAACGCCAAGGTTTTTAACAACCCCATTTTCGCCGACAATTCCAAATAACCCAAATAACCAAGAGGAAATATCGGACAAAGCTTTGTCTATATAAACACCTTTAATTACATTGTTGTTCCCGTCAAAAGTTCCGTTAAACGGATTCCAGTGTTCATTTGGATTCGGATAAGTCCAACGCCACCAACCAATCGGCACCCAATTTCCGCCAACGAGTTCTATGTCGTTTTCAAGTGTTATTGTTTGATTTTTGAAATCTTTGCCGTTGTTTACTTGGGCGGCAAATTCTCTTAATTGCGCTTCGGTTGATATTGATATTTGCGGGGCGTTCCAATTAGTCGCCCACGCACTTACGGCAAACATCGTCGTCAAAGCTATGACTTTCGTGATGTTCATAAATTGTCTCCTTGTTTTTAATTGCAAAAATACTATTTTGTTTTGTGGAGAGGTGGCGGTTTGGTGGTTTTTTGTAGAAAATTGGTAAAAAAAGATAATTTTTTATTTTACCCTTGACTTTTTGCACGGATATTTTGTATATTATTTAGTAGTGAGGAACTTTTGAAGTTTCCTGTCAACAAAAGGCGGCAAACCTGCTTCACTCCGAGCGTAATCGGAGGATTGATTTAGGTTTCCGTCTTTTTTGTATATTGATATTTCACTCAAAGTCGCCGAATACATAGAGTTTCGTCCGCTACCTTTTTCTTCGGAAACAGTAAATCTTATATAATATTCATCACTACCGTCCGAAAACTTGTTTATGTACTGATGATATTCTTTTACGTTTGCGTGTCTTTTATGCCCGTCAAAAATTGCTTCGGGCTCCGACCAACCTAATACAGAGTTTTCATATAAGGTTGGCAAGTCTTTTATAACATTGCTCTTATCAAATGTTCTCGGACTTCTTATTTCACCTACAACCGATACGGGAATGCGAATTTTACGTCCATCATTCACGTTTTCTATAAATAGAGGAAAACCCGCAACTATTCCTCTTGCTGTTTTTTGGTCAAAATGTTCGCCTATTTCAATTCTTTTCGCAAACAAACTCTCTATTAGCTCTATTATTTCGCTTTTATTCATAATTTATTTCTTTCTTTTTTTTCGCAAAAAAAGCCCGCATTTCTGCGGGCTTTTTTAATTGAGATATTCGTCTTCTCTTACTCTTCTTCTTTTTTCACTACCCAGACTTTTACCGTTGCTTCTATATCTCTATAGATTTTGATTGCAACGTCGTAAACGCCGAGTTTTTTGATGCTCTCCGACAAAAGAACTGCCGAACGCGCGATTTCGATATTGTTTTCCGCAAGGTGTTCTATAATATCCTGCGCCGAAACCGAACCGTAAATATCGTCGCCGTCTTTTACTTTAACGGCGATTGTGAATTGCTGACCGTTGATCTTTTCTGCGCGAGCTTTCGCTTCCGCTATGAGTTTTTCGCCTTTTTTAGCCGCGTATTTTTTCATTTCTTCGTTATGACGAAGATTTCCGGCAGTTGCCAAAACCGCAATTCCTTCAGGGATAAGGTAGTTTCTGCCGTATCCGTCTTTTACTTCTACTACATCGTGCGCGTTTCCGAGACGATTAAAATCCTGTTGAAGAATAATTTTCATAAAGTTCCTCCTCGTCCTTTCTTAGTGAATGTTTTCCGCTACAAACGGCAACAACGCAATATGTCTTGCTCTCTTAACTTCGGAGGCAAGCGCTCTCTGATGTTTCGCGCAAACTCCCGTAACTCTGCGAGGAAGAATTTTTCCTCTTTCCGTCGTTTTTCTTTTAAGCGCGTCAACGTTTTTGTATGAAGGCTCAATTTTGTCTTCGCAAAAAGAACAAACTCTGTATTTTACAACATTTTCTCTTCTCGGCATACTTAATTACTCCTCTTCTTCTTTAACGTCGTCGGTATTTTCACTTGCTCTGTCGTTTGCGGATTTGGTTGCCGCAAAAATCACTGCGTTCTCGTGAATAACCGTAAGATGGCGCATCACGTTTGTGTTAAACTTAAGGCTGTTGTCGATAAATTTACCTGCGTTTCCGTTGTACTCATACACGAAAAGCACGTAATAACCGAACGACTTTTTGTTGATTGTGTACGCAAGAGGTCTCTTGCCCCACACGTCAATCTTGATGATTGACCCGTTTGTCGAAAGCAACTCTTCTACTTTTTTGCTTTCTTTTTCTATCGCGTCCTGCGGCAAATTACCGTCAAAAACGACAACAGTTTCATACTTACTCATCAGTCCTCCAATGGTCTTTGCCCTCCGATGGGGAGGGTGGATTAAAAAACTATTCTATCTCTCTTATGACTGCACGGGCAGGTTTGAAACCTGCCCCTACATCTATCATTTCCGGTTATTTGGAATTGTATTTGTTCATTGTCGCTACAATTCCGTTTACAAAATAACTCTCTATCGCTTCTATCGCAAAATCAAGTTTTTCATTCGCGATTTTCTCTTCTTCCGCGCTGAATTTTCCTAAAACAAAATCGGTAATCGTTTCATTTTCGGGAAGCGGTCCTATGCCGAAACGTAATCTTGCGTAATCTTTTGACGAATGTTGAGCAAGCGACTTAAGTCCGTTATGTCCGCCGTCCGAGCCGCTTTGTCTGAAACGCATTGCCGCAAGATTTAAGTTGAAATCATCGACAACCACAAGCATTTTGTCTTCGGCAACGCCGTAAAAGCCAAAAAGTTCTTTAGCCGCAAGTCCCGAATTATTTACGTAAGTATTAGGCTGACAAACAACTATTTTCTTTCCCGCGAATGAACACTCCCAAACCAGCGAATGCTTAAACTTCTTTTTTGTGCGAGGGCTGTTTTTTTCGGCAAACTTTTCCACAACAACAAAGCCGATATTATGCCGCGTTCCGACGTATTTTTCGCCGATGTTCCCTATTCCAAGCAATATTTCAACGTCGCCCACCTGTTCGGTCCGACGAAAAAGCTTACTTAGTTTTTCCCAAAAGGCGCGCAACAACTCTCGCTTTGTTCGTAATCAAACTTACGCCGTCGGGAAGTTTAACATCGCCCGCAACAGCCGAATCGCCTGTTTTGAGGTTGCTGATATCCAACTCCACGATTTCCGGAATTTTATCCGACAAACCTTGCAAATCAACTTCGTACATAGCTTGGTTTAAGATAGCGCCCATCTTAAGCGCGTCGCTGTTTCCGACCAATTTAAGGAAACTTCTTGCCTTAACGGGACGTTTTGCGTCAACCGCCTGAAAGTCGATGTGATAATAAACAGAGTCTTTAATTACGTCTTTCTGTTTTTCACGAACAACCGCAACAGCGTCCTTAGGAAGCCCTTCGCCCGCAAGTTCGACCAATTTGTTGTGTTGTTTTCTTGAAACAATCAAATTAAATTCGTGAGCATTGACTTCAACTTTAATGGGCTCAATACCAAAACCATAGTAAGCAGCGGGAATCCAACCTTCAGCTCTTGCTTTGCGGGTATATGACTTTCCTGCGCCTTTGCGAACACGAGCCGTCAATTTTATTTTATCCACTTGTTCCTCCTAAAGAAACTAAAAACATTTATTATCACATATAAAAGTGGCTGGGGTGGAAGGACTCGAACCCTCAAATGGCAGGACCAAAACCTGCTGGCTTAACCATTTGCCGACACCCCAACTAAAAATAGTTTTGTCGATTTTTTGACAAAAAGCAGAGGTAAAATAATTTTCGCCAAAGCAAAGTGGGAGAAAAAATGCAATTTTATGCAAAATTGTTAAATTTGTTTATATTTTTCCGAATATCATATAGCACATAATGTATTTTCTGTGTTCATTTTTTGCTAAAAGCAAGTAAATTCGATTAAAAGAAGGATTTTTGTATGGTTAACGATTTTCTTTTGGAGATGATATTTAAAGTTATAGGCGGTATCGGGATATTCTTGCTCGGTATGCGACACTTATCCGAGGGCTTGCAGACTATCGCGGGAAATCGCCTGCGCAAAATGATAAGTATGGCAACTCCAAACCGTTTTATGGCGGTCGGAATGGGAACGCTCGTCACTTGTATTATCCAATCATCGACGGCAACCACGGTAATGACCGTCGGGTTTGTTAACGCGGGACTTGTATCTCTGTATCAGGCAATCGGAATTATTATGGGCGCAAACATCGGCACAACGCTTACCGGTTGGATGCTCGCAATAAACATAGATATGTACGGGCTTCTCTTAATGGGAATTTCCGCGTTCGTTTATATTTTCTCCAAAAACGAAAAAATCAAATACACCGCTATGGTGGCAATGGGTATAGGTATGATATTTACCGGACTTTGGCTTATGAAAGACGGCTTCAGACCCATACGCAGTATTCCCGAGTATATAGAATGGTTCTCCCGTTTCTCTGCGGACACCTACTTCGGTTTGTTGAAATGCGTTCTCGTAGGATGCCTCCTTACGCTCATTGTGCAGTCGTCAACCGCAACCATAGGTATAACGATGGGACTTGCGGCGTCGGGCGTAATTCCGTTTGAAACCGCCGCCGCGCTCGTGGTCGGCGAAAACCTCGGCACTGTTTTTACGGCATACTTGGCTTCGATAGGAACAACCACCAACGGAAAACGGGCGGCTCTCGCGCACATATCCTTTAATGTTATAGGGGTGATATGGATTACGACAATATTCGGCGTATATTTGCAATTTATACGTTTTATTATCGGAAACGACCCGAATACAATGGTAATGGTAAACGATTACGCAACCTATCCGTATATACTTGCCGCAATAGCCGCTGTTCATACTGTGTATAACGTTATGAACACAGCCCTTTTCCTGCCGTTTACAAGAATATGGGCAAAAATTCTCGAAAAAACAGTAAAGGACAAGCCGACCAAAGATCAGCCGAAATGCACGCATTTGGACAAATATATGCTCAATACGCCAACGGTTGCCATAGCGCAATCGTGGAAAGAAATCGCCAATATGGGCGAAGACGACCAAAAAATGTTCGATATGCTTAAAACCGCGCTGTCTTCCGACGAAATTGAGGAAAAATTCGTGAACAAAGTCTTCAAAAAAGAAGACAAACTCGACAAAATGCAGACGGAAATAACCGCGTTTTTAACTCAACTTCTGTCAAGCGGAGAGTGTCCGCCGACCGTCAGCGAACACGCGCAAAAACAAATACGCCTCGCCGACGAGTTCGAGACAATAAGCGACTACATAACAATGCAATTAAAACTCTACCTGCGCATAAATAACGACGAAATAAAGATGCCCGCAATAATGCGCGAAGAACTTCTCGGATTGCACGACGCCGTGTTTGAATTCTTTAACACGGTTAATCACGCCTATCGCGAAAAGAACACAAAAATAGTCAGCGGCGCCTACGATATGGGCGAAGCGATAACCCAAAGAATTCGCGAACTGCGCGGCAAACACATAGCGCGCTTAGCCGAAGCGCCCACTCCCCCGCTGATAAGCACGACGTATCCCGATATGCTTGTGGGCTATCGTCGGATAAAAGAGCATATTGTGAATATCGCGGAAGTTATGGTAGGTAAAGGCGGGTATGCGGGGAAGATAACGCAGGGGTAGAGAACTAGTCTATCCTCTGCTATTATTCTTTTCAGAGAAAATACTAAATGCCAAATAAAGAATAGGTGAAAATTTACCTGTTTTGCTTAGCGGCAAATATTATATTATATAACAACAGCATTAAAAAAAACAAGGAGAAAATGTGAGCGCAAAAGCAAACAGGGAATACAAGGACAGCGTTTTTACAAGTTTATTCGGTGAAAAAGATACACTTTTGGAGTTGTACAACGCAATACAAAATACAAACTACTGCAAAGACACGGAAATACAAATAACAACGCTCGAAAGCGTTCTATATATGGAGCAGGCGAACGATATTTCTTTTGTAATAGACGGTAAATTTGTAGTTTTGATAGAACATCAATCGACAATAAACCCGAATATGCCGTTAAGAATGTTGCTTTATATGGGACGGGTTTACGAAAAAATAGTAGAAGCCGAAACGCTGTATAAACAAAGCAGGATAAAGATACCACGCCCGGAATTTATAGTTTTATACAACGGAAAATACGAATATCCGGACGAGGAAACGCTTAAATTGTCGGATATGTTTGAGCAAAAAGATGGGGTATCGCCGGAACTTGAACTTATTGTAAAAGTTTACAATATAAACGAAGGTAGAAATCCTCAGTTTGCGGAAAGAAGCGAAACGCTGAAAGGATACGAAATGTTCATAGCAATGGCTCGCGAGTATGAAAAGAATATGAGTAGAGACGAGGCAATAAAAAAGGCGATAATGGACTGCTTGGAAAAAAATGTATTAAACACTTATTTCAACGATAAAGGATCGGAGGTTATAAATATGTTGTTAACAGAATGGAAAACAGAAGACGCGCTGAGAGTAAGAGAGAAAGAAGCAAAAGAACAAGTTGCCGTAAACATGCTAAATATGGGCATTGACGTTGAAACCATAGCTAAAGCAACCGGTCTCTTCATCGACGACGTTCTGCGTTTGGAATACTGAATTGAAATAAATGCCCAAAAACTATAGGCGGATAACACTATCCGCCTTTTCACACCCAAAAGCCAATTTTCACCAAAAATCAAAACAGTTTCTCCCCACCGCTCTCTGCCAAATATTATTTTATTATCCGGAATCAGGTTTTCAGGGACAAAAACACTAAAACATA
>WRAZ01000054.1 GCA_009779925.1 Chitinivibrionia bacterium | reverse complement strand
GCATTAAAGGGGATTTCTTTTACGATTTACGAGGGCGAATTTACGGCGCTTATGGGAACGAGCGGGTCGGGAAAAACGACGTTGCTCAACATTTTGGGCTGTTTAGACCGCCCCACGAGCGGGACTTATAAACTTGCCGAGACTATGGTTTCATCGAAAAATCTTCAGGAACTGGCGCTTATCAGAAACACGCTTATCGGATTTGTTTTTCAGGCATACAATTTGTTGCCTCGAACGACGGCGCTCGAAAATGTGGAGCTTCCGCTTTTTTACAACCCGAAAATTCACAATAAAGAACGCCGCGAAAGAGCGGAGCACGCGCTCGAAATGGTTAAATTGCAGGAGAGAATGCACCATACGCCGAGCCAGCTTTCGGGCGGACAGCAACAGAGAGTTGCGATTGCGCGAGCGCTTGTTAACGACCCGGTAGTCATATTTGCGGACGAAGCAACGGGAAATTTGGACACTCGCACAAGTTTTGAGATTATGACGCTTTTTCAGGAACTGAATTCCAAAGGTAAAACCATTTGCTTTGTTACTCACGAGCCCGATATCGCCTCTTTTTGTTCCCGCCAAATTCGACTTCGCGACGGGAAAATTGTGGAGGACAGAAACGTTCATCCCAAGAGCGCCGCGGACGCGCTGCGAGCAATGCCGCTCGACCACGATTACGCGACAAATTGATAAATTAAATAAAAAATAGATTTTATTGAGATTTTTCAGCATATTAGTGTTTGCGAAAAGTATTTTTACGCGAGTAATTTTTCAAAAAACAGAAAATAATAGTGATGAGAGGTATAAATTATGGGATTCTTTTCGTTCGGCACAACGCTCGGAATTGACTTAGGAACAGCCAATACGTTGGTTTATGCGAAAAACCGAGGTCTTTTAATAGACGAACCGTCTGTCGTAGCTATCGACAGAAGCACAAACGAGGTTCTTGAAATCGGAACAGACGCTAAAAAAATGTTGGGAAGAACGCCGGGTAAAATTACCGCGGTTCGTCCTATGCGCGACGGAGTTATTGCGGACATTGACTTAGTTGAAGAGATGTTGCGGTATTTTGTTCAAAAAGTACAGCCGAACAGCTTGTTTAAGAGAACGCGCGCGGTTATGGGAGTTCCGTCGGGAATAACCAAGGCTGAGCAACGTGCGGTTTTAGATTGCGCAGAGCGAGCGGGAATTATCGAAGCGCGACTTATTGCCGAGCCAATGGCGGCGGCTATCGGAATGGATGTTCCGATTTTGGAAAGTTCGGGAAATATGATTATAGACATAGGCGGCGGCACATCTGAAATTTCGGTTATTTCTATGGGCGGTATGGTTTGCGACCTTTCTGAAAAAGTCGGCGGCGACCAGTTCGACAGAGCAATCGTGGAATATATGAAAAAATCGTATAATCTTCTCATTGGCGAAAGTACGGCGGAAGAAGTTAAAAAGAGAGTCGGTTCGGCGTTTGAACTTCCCGAAGAACTCGAAATGGAAGTGCGCGGGCACGATATTGTTGCCGGAATTCCAAGAGAATTGCAAATAACCTCGGTAGAAATCCGCGAAGCGCTCAAAGCGCCTGTTGATGAAATTATTAAAGCCGTTCTTAACACTCTTGAAAAAACACCGCCTGAACTATCTTCGGATATTTTGGATAAAGGTATAATAATGACTGGTGGAAGTTCGCTTTTGCGCGGTCTTGACGAAAGAATTCGCAGAGAAACAAACTTACCTGTTTGCATTACCGAAGACCCGCTTACGCGTGTTGCTCGCGGCGCGCTTATTGTAGCGGAAAATTTGCAAAAATATTCACAGGTGTTGTTTGGAAGCAGTCGAAACCACAGGCAATAAGAATTAAGGGAGGAGCGATAAGTGCATTGGATATTGCATTTCCTTATAACGTACCGCAGAATTGCTTCGGTTATAATTACCGTCTCCTTATCGTTTTTAATGATGTCCGCAGAAAGAGTTCAGCAGGATAACATTGCAAGAACACTTTCGCTGACTATTTTCTCACCCGTTCAAATTACTCTGGGCGGGTTTTATCATATACGAGATATATTTGCCGAAAACAGAAGTCTGCGTGCGGAAATAGAGGCGACGCAGGTGGAAAATACCGTGCTTCGCAATTTGCTGAGCGACAGTTTTGACAATATAGACGAAATAGATTTTACGCCCGAATACGAAATTATCCCTGCAAACGTTATAGCTCGCGAGCCTACGTTTTTTTTCAGAACCGCTATAATAAATGTCGGCTATAATTATGGGATTGTCGTAAATATGCCCGTTATTTTGGGTGGTAATGTGGTCGGCAGAATTATTTCGGTAGCGCCTATTACTTCGCAAGTTCAGTTTTTACGCGCACCCGAAGAACGTATAAGCATAGAGCACGTTGCGTCGGGTTCTGTCGGGATTTTGGAGGCGACGTCGGGCGGCGTTCTTTTTGCCAATTTCAGAAGCATTTCGCCTGTTGACGTCGGCGACACCGTTCATACAACAGGGCTTGGCGGAATTTATCCGCGAGGTTTCAAAATCGGAACCGTGGAAAGAATTGTAGCGCCAAGAGACGGCGATATTTTCAAGCAGATATACATCAGGTCGGCAGTTGATTTTGACCGACTTCGCAATGTTTTTGTAGTAAAATCTATGCCGCGGTGGGGCGGGCGTCCGATTTCTGAAATTTCGGACGACGAAGAAGAAGGTGGTGAAGAATGAGTGCGATAAAAGAAATAATTAAATGGATTTTACTTTTTTTATTGGTTTTGGTTATTCAGACAACTGTTATTCCCAAAATCGCAATTTTCGGCATTTTTCCCGATTTGCCGCTTATATTGCTTTTCATTTTTTCTATAAATTACGGCGGAACAAAAGGAATTTGGTGCGGGTTTTCTCTGGGACTTCTCATAGACGTGTTTTCGGCAGGACTTTTGGGCGCAAACGCGCTCGCTAAAACGGTTGTTGGTGCGGTTGCGGGGATTTTTGACAGAAAAAATATGGCGATAGACCCAATTTTGCAGTTAATAATGCTTCTTATTACGGTTATTATACACGATACGGTAATTTATCTTTCGGACGCCGCGGTCGGCGGTGCAAATCCGTTTGCGGAATTGCCGATGTTCTTGCTTGTTTCGGCGCTTCCGAGGGCGGTTTATACAACAATATTCGCAGTTATAGCGTTTATGCTTTCGGACTTCCTTTTTCATTCAAAATCAAAGAGATAGCATTATGGCAAAGGCAATAATAGCAGCCCTGCCCGAAAGAAACAGACAGGAAAGAGCGCGACGAAAAAACGTGCTTTTAATTATTGTCGCCTGTATGTTTTCTATATTGATTTTACGCCTTTTTTACGTGCAAATAATTCACGGCGAGCGAAATTTTGCGCAATCGGTCGATAATCAGGTCGTTCAAGAAACAATTAAGGCGCCGCGCGGGGTTATTTACGACAGAAACGGCGTAATTATAGCGCAAAACCGTCCGTCTTATGCGGTCGGCATAATTCCGATTTTGGTGCCGCGCGGGTTTCCGATAGTCAATAATCTTCTGAAAATTAAAGACTCAAACGGCGAGGCGCTTTTTGACTCCACGCAGTTGGTCGGCGCAATTACAAGAGCGCGGCGGCGCGGCTCGTCGCAGTTGGCGATTTTGCGCGAGGATATTTCCTTTGATTTTGTAAGCGTAATAAACGAACATTCGGCGGAATTGCCGGGGATTATTCTGGAGACGACAATGCGGCGCGACTATCCGATAGGGCAGAGCGTTTTTCACATCACCGGATACCTGAGCCCGATTGACTCGGCGCAGTTCGACACGCTTCGGTTTATGGGATACGAGCGAAACGACTTTATAGGAATAGCGGGAATTGAACTTCAATACGAGAGCGATTTGCGCGGTCAGGACGGTTTTCACTTTATTGAAAGAAACGCGTTCGGACGGCGCTTGGGCGTTTTGGAAAACAAACCGTCGAGGGCGGCAATTCGCGGCTACGACGTTCATTTGACCATAGACGCGAGAATGCAACAAATTGCCTACGAAGCGTTTGGCGAAGATATGCGCGGCGCGGTTGTTGCGCTTGACCCGCGAACAGGCGAAGTGCTTGCTATTGTCAGTTTTCCTGCGGTAAATCCGAATATTTTTTCGCTCGAAAGAAGAGTGCGGGACTTAGAATGGCGGCGCGCCGTGGGCAATCCTGCAAGACCGCTTACAAATCGCGCGGTTATCGGGACTTATCCGCCCGGCTCCACTTTTAAGATGGTTCCCGCCCTTGCCGCGTTTAACAGTTTGGGGATTTCATCGACCGCCAGAATGCCGAGAAGTTGTTTGGGCTCTTTCAGAATAGGAACGCGAACGGCAAGATGCCACAACCACAGAGGCTGCGGTCCGCTAAATATGTATGACGCGCTCAAGGTTTCCTGCAACGTTTATTTTTATCAGTTGGGGCTTCGTTTGGGCGACAGTTTAATAAATCACTATTCCACGCTTTTGGGCTTGGGCGGCAGAACAGGCATAGATTTACCCGTGGAAAGCGCGGGCTTTATGTCGGGCAGAGAGGCGTACAACGCAAGGTTCAGAAACCGCGGCTGGGTTTGGACGGAAGGACTTCTTTTGGATATGGCTATAGGTCAGCAACAGGTTTTCACACCTCTGCAACTCGCGGTTATGGTAGGCGCGCTCGGCAACACAGTAGAGCGTTTTCAGCCGTTTTTGGCAAAAAAAATAGTTGACGCTAACGACGATATAATTTTTGAACGAGACGTCGGCGACGAGCGTTTTTCGCTCGAAGAGGTAAGCAATGCGGCATTTGAGGCGGTAAAAGTTGGTATGCGTACTTCCATAGAAGAAGTCGGCGGTACAGGGCGACGAGCGAGAGTGCAAGGAATTACGGTCGGCGGAAAAACGGGAACGGCGCAAAATCCGCACGGCAATTCGCACGCGCTTTTTGTGGCGACCGCTCCACTCGAAAACCCGTCGATTGCAGTTGCAGTGGTTGTCGAAACAGCGGACGGCGGCGGCGGACGATATGCGGCTCCCATTGCAGGCGCTATAATGAATTATTATTTTAACGAGACCGATAAAGGTCGCGAAGTAGCCGAAATATACAGGAGACTTCCTGCAGACAGGAGAGTAAGGTAATGGTAGCAAAAACATCAACAATACAAAAAAAATCCTTTGATTTTCTATTTTTCGCCATTGCCATTGCGCTTTGGATTATAGGAACCGCGCTCGTTTACAGCGCCGTTGCAATGCACACAACGGGACCTCTTGCAAGCATTTTCCAAAACCAAATAATTTGGACGACAATCGGAATAGTTATAGTTTTGATAATGGTGAGCATTCCCGTGGATTGGTATTACAGGTTTGCGCCCGTCGTTTATATAGGAACAATCTTGCTTTTGATTGTGGCTCTTACTGGTGCAACCGAGGTAAAAGGTGCGGGGCGATGGATAAATACTCCAATTCCGGGCTTTAGATTTCAGCCGTCGGAATTTGCAAAAATAGGGCTTTTACTTATGCTTGCCCGCTACTTTACCAAGAAAGAAATATCACTGCAAAAACCGCTTTCGCTTATAGTTCCCGCGCTCATTATTTTGGTGCCTTTTGCTCTTGTGGTGCGCCAACCCGACCTTTCTACTACTCTTGCGCTTGTGGCAATGTCGCTTCCGATTTTTTACTGGGCGGGTATGAAACTTGTAGAAATTTTGTTTTTGATTTCACCTGCAATATCGGCGGTTTTGGCAATTATGCCGATGGTTGTCGCATTTGTTATGCGAGGCACTATGGATTTAAACGCGGCAACTGCGGGTGCAACGGAGCAAACGGGACAATTCGGCATTTTGGGCACTATTCCTTGGGCGATTTTCTTTGTCGCTATATGCTTTTCGCTGTATTTTACCCGTCCGCCTAAAATTATTGCAATTTTAGTTGTCGCGCTGAACTTGTTTTCGGCTTCGGCGGCAACTCTTATATGGGAAAACGCTTTGGGCGACTTCCAAAAAGCGCGCGTAATAAGTTTCATAAATCCTCAGCTCGACCCGCGAGGCAGCGGTTATCAGGTTATTCAATCGCTAATCGCAATCGGCTCGGGCAGAATGTCGGGGAAAGGATTTTTGCAGGGAACGCAGGTGAATTTGGCGTATCTTCCCGAGCAACATACCGACTTTATATTCGCCGTTTTGGGAGAGCAGTTCGGATTTTACGGATGCGTTGCCGTAATACTTTTGTTCTTCCTTTTTGTGGCAAGAGCGCTCTACGCGGTAACAAATATAGACGACCGTTTTGTGAATTTGCTGGTTGTCGGCGCGGCTTCGCTTTTTGTGTATCATATTTTTGTAAATATTGCAATGGTAATAGGACTAATGCCCGTAACAGGTCTTCCTCTGCCGTTTTTGAGTTATGGAGGGTCTTTTACCTTAACGGTTTCGATGTTAGTCGGGATAATTCTGAGCGCTCGCGCCGAGCGAGAAGGCGCTTAATTAAGGAGAAAACTATGGAAATAAAAGTAAAAAAAGCCGGCGACGCCGAAATCGCCGAAATGAAATCGCAACCAACTTGGGGTTGCGACGTATCGGAATTCAGTTGGCACTACGACAGCGAAGAGCGCGCGTTAATTCTTGATGGCGAGGTCTCTGTTGATTACAACGGCAAAAGCGTATCGTTTGGCGCAGGCGATTACGTAATTTTCCCTGCGGGACTAAGTTGCGTTTGGAAAGTGATAAAGCCTGTAAAAAAGCATTATTTGTTCAGATAAAAAAATTGTTTTTGTAGAGAAATAATACTTATGTCTCCATTGGGCAATAAATAGCGAAAGGCGAAAAAATGCAATCTCAAGTCGTCAGATTATATGGAAAAAGCGATTTACGCAGAGAGACAATAACTTTGTCGCCTCCCGACGAACACGAAATAATCGCCGATATTATTTGCTCCGCAGTTTGCACAACCTGCCGAAAAGTCGCGCTTCTCGGACAAGAACACAACCGAGTTCCCGAAAATCTTGCGAATAATCCCGTAATTTTAGGACACGAATTTTGCGCAAAAGTAATTGAAGTCGGAAGGGGAGTGGAAAATTCACTTGTCGGCAAAAACATTATAGTTCAGCCGATGGTTTACGAAAGCGGCTTTGAATGGCAAGCGATGGGGCATTCTTTCAGCGAGGCGGGCGGCTATGCAACAAAGATAAAAATTCCAAAACAATTTTACGAAAACGACGCGATTATAGAATTTGGCGGCGAGGGCTTTTACAAAGCGGCGCTTGCTGAGCCTTTGGGCTGTATAATAGCGGCTTTCAGAACGCAATATCACACAAAACAAGAGAGTTTTAAGCCGATTTACGGAAACAAACCCGACGGAATAACACTGTTTTTAGGCGGCGCGGGAAATATGGGAAAACTTGCCGTTCAGTTGTGGCAGGCAAAATCAACGAATAACGCAAAACTTATAATTTACGACAGAAATCTCGGAAATCTTAAAACTTTGGGCAAAATAATAAAAAACGACGAAAGAATAAAAGCATACTCGCCGCAAGACGAAAACTACGTTCGCTCTCTCGCGGGAACAATCGACGATGTCGCCGTTTTTGCACCGTCGCGCGATATGGTGGACTTGGGAATGTCGCTTTTGGCGTTCGACGGCTGCCTTAATTTTTTCGCAGGTCCTATGGAAAAAGAATTTAACGTCCCCGTAAACTTTAACAATATCCATTATTTGCGCCACCACATAGTAGGAAGTTCTGGCGCTTCGGGCGAGGATGTGCGCCGCGCGCTTCAACTGATAGAAGACGGCACAATAGACCCGTCTCCGATAGTAAGCCACGTATGCGGATTAGACAGCGTAAAGGATATTTTCGACAAATTTGAGACGTTTGGCGGCGGCAAAAAACTGATTTATCCGCAATTTTCACTTCCGTTCACAGAAGTCAGCGGCTGGTCGATTGAAAGGGAGAGGGACTTGTTTTCAGAAAACTCAAAATCTCTTGCAAAGTCGTGAAATTTTCCAGCTTCTCACAAATATCCGCCGCTTGAATTGCCGCGGGTTTTATGAACGCCTCATAATGCGGTTTGCCTTTGTTTTTCGACAAATTACCATACGCGCCCATTGCCTGCATAAGGCGTTGAAGCGCGCATAAATAGAGAGGCGTTTTGTCTTCAATCTGCATTTTTTGCAAGAAACTGTCTCGCAGTTCTTCTGTTATTTGCGGATATAAATACGGGTCAAAAACAAGCGAGGCGACATCGTAATATTTTGCGCCCATTCTTGCGCCCTGAACATCCACAAACGACGGCGACCGGGCGGGTGTCGAAGTCTCTTCATCGTCAAAAACAATATTTTCCGATTGAAAATCACGGTGCATAAGGCATTTTGGCAAATTATCGACAAGTTCGGCGAGTTTTGTTCGCTCTTTTTCAAAGTTTTCGCTGAAAAATAACTCTTTTGTTTCGGGAAAAATGGGCGAAATATGCTCTCTGAAATAATCGGTTTCCCAGAGTAAATCCGGCATAGTAAAAATTCGTTTCGAGATAATGTTTGTTTCGGGAATTTTTACGCTTTGCCAAAATGACAGTTTTTCGGCGACTTTTTCGAGCAGAATTTTTTGTTTTTCGACATCATTTTTGTACGTTTCAAAGAGATTTTTTAGGGTGAAATTTCCGCAGTCCCTTACCAAAACTTTATTTTCGGCTCTGTTTGCTTCAATAATTGTCGGGATAATATTGCGCAGTTCATCAATTTCGTTGAGCGCCAAAAAATAGTCCCAATCTTTATCTTTGCCGTCCCAAATCATAAGAACTGCGGTTGTAGGGGCGGGTTTCAAACCCGCCCCTACAAAATTTATTCGATAAAATTCCCGCTGACTTCCTGCGCCTGCCATTTTTTCCACTGTTATATTTCTCCCCACGGCATAACTAATTTGTTTTCGTATCGCTTATTTTCGACTTTACAGCCGCCCCAAAAGATTGAACGGTTGCCGTCTATTTTTTCTGCGGCGACGTTTTCTATCCACAAATATTGCGAATTATCGCTTATATTGTATTGTTTGTCGGTTGGGTAGGCGATTTTTTTTTCAAAGTTCACTTCCATTCCGAGCGGGAAATCGAATTTCAGTTTTTTGTCTAAAATTGCCCAATAGCAGTTTTTCAGGTCGTCGGGCGTTCCTGTGTCGTACCACAAAATGTCGTCGAAATCCTTGACCGAAACCGAATAATCTTGCTCGATTGCGCGTTTCCATATTGTTTTTACGTCAAAATCGTCTTTGCGGAAAATTTCGACGAGCGCGCTTCTGTAAAAGGCAATTCCTGTGAAAGCGGTCGCTTTTTTCACTTCCGAAAATGCGTTATCGACCCTACCTGCGTATTGTCCGTTTTTGTCTATTCCCATTACCTTTTCGCCGCTCAGATTTGAGCCGATAAGCCAAATATCCTCGCCCGACGACTTAAAGTCAATCGCGAGTTGTCTGATTTTTGCGTTATGGATAATGTCGGAATTTACCACGCAGAAAATATCGTCGTCGCTTAGCCAATCCCGCGCATTCCAAAGCGCGCCGCCTGTGCCGAGTATTTCGGGGGTTTCATAAAAGCGTGTTATGTGGTTGTGATAGGGGAGCGCCTCGACCAGCATATCCATAAGTTCGGGCATATAATGAATGTTTATCGCCAAATCGTCAATGGCGTTTTTGCGAAAACAACGAAAGGCGATTTCCGCAAGCGGAACCCCGCAAACGGGCGTAAGCGCCTTTGGAATAATGTCCGTGATTGGTTTTAATCGGGTGCCGAAGCCCGCCGCAAGAACTAAGCCGCGCATAGTGGTTCTCCTTTGTTTTTCGCTCCAAAATAATATTTGCCGCGCCGGAAAAACGTCAAAATTATTCCCTTTTTAAAAACTTTCTCTTTTTGTCGCAAGCAAATATTATTTTCTCCTCAAAATCTGGCTTGTAGAAAAAAATGGTAGGTTATTAATGGTTGCACATTTGACTGACTTTCAAAAAAGTTTTAATACGTTGATACAAAACATCGTTGACATTTTCTGCGTTTCGGTATTTTCGCCGATAGCAGCACAGCACAGCACAGCACAGCACAGCACAGCACAGCACAGCACAGCACAGCACAGCACAGCACAGCACAGCACAGCACAGCACAGCACAGCACAGCACAG
>WRAZ01000053.1 GCA_009779925.1 Chitinivibrionia bacterium | reverse complement strand
GGCACAAGCAGGGCGGTAACGCAACAATTAAGCGAGGGCAAAAAATACGGAGACATTAAAAAGGTTTATTCTATTGACGTTGTCTATTTTAATCTCGGAAAAGGTACGGATTATGTCTATCACGGCACAACAACTTTTAAGGGAATTCACAACAACGAAACACTTTTGCTTTCGGAAAATGAAATGAAATTTTTACCGAAGCACTTGCAAGACGGAGAGCAAAGCGCGGGGAAATTGTTTCCCGAGTATTATATTTTATATCCCGAAAAATTTGATGAAAACATAAAAAACAAGTTTGATGAATGGATTTATACTCTGAAGACATCAGTTGTGAAAAGTAATTTTTCTGCGGCGGGAATTCAAGCGGCGGGGAAAAAGTTAGATAAAGCAAAAATGACGAAAGCAGAGCGGGAAAGATACGAGCATTATCTGAAATTTGAAAGGGTGAAAGATAGTGAGATTGAGTCCGCGAAAGATGAGGGAAGAATTGAAGGCGAAGCCAAAGGAAGAATGGAAGGCGAAGCCAAAGAAAAAATAGAAATCGCTCAAAACCTCAAGAAAATGGGACTATCCACAGAACAAATCGCCCAAGCAACAGGTCTCACAGAAGCCGAAATAAAAGCCTTCTAAACCACCCACCAAAGGCAAGCCACAAAACCTTGCCTTTCCCCCTTCTACTCTCCAACACCCCCCACGCATTGATAACACGAGGAGCAATCCCCTCTCTGTCATTGGTCTCCGAAACAAACTCCCCAAGCCCAAGCGCAGAGTTAAACATTGGAATATAGGGAGCAAAATTACCTTCAAGCACCGTTCTGCCATCCCACCAAGTTGCCACATCGTTATTTTGCCCCCGAAGATCAAGCCTTTGAACGTTGCCGTTAAAAGCACTGCCGATGTTAATTCTTGTGTTTGTATTTGCAGATTGCGCATCCAGAGTAAGCGTGCCGATTGGGGCGTTATTGTTCAATGTGGAAACAAGAGCACCGCCGACATCAATACACTTTCAAATCACTGTCTTGGACTTCTACGGCGTTGCCTTTTAGTTTTAGGATTGCTATGCCGTGTTTTCGGGCGGCTTCTTCGGCTTGTCTATCGAAAGACATTCCACCAATGGCAAGATAAATTTTTTCTTTGGCGTGTTCTGAAAAAAGTGCTTTGAAAGATGAAACCTTGTCTTTTAAATCATTTACATCTTTGCTGCAAACTTTATATTTTACTTCTACTATGCAAGAAGCAACTTTATTGGTCATTACTATATCATACTCACCCATAAGAGTGCCATTGTCGGTATAGCGGGTATTGGATAAATTTCTCATAATGTGGTCAAAATGAACATTACCTATGGTCTTAGTTTTTTTCAACGAATTGTAGAAATAATCCTCAGCGACTTGACAATTGCTGTCGTCTATACCGCCGATTTTTCTATTGGTAGATTTTATGCTTTTGCGTAATTTCTTCCATTGCTCTTCCTGCAAATTTTCTATACGCGTAAGATTGGCGGTGCTTTCCGCCTGCAAAACCTTAAGTTCAGCAAAACCTTTTGCGTTCGCCTCTTGTTGCTTTTCTATACGCGCGAAACCTTTCATAGTGTCCGCCATTTTCTCTGCGCTTTCAGCCATTACAGCGCGAATTGCAGCCATTTCCCTTTCCCATTTTTCCATAATCTACCTCCAAATATTGCAAATATTTCAAATCTTTAAATATAAAATAATATTTGCCCAAAGAAGAACGCGAGAAAAAAACTCCTCCCCTCTACTCCAACACCCCACCCGCATTGATAGAAAACTGGGGACTAATCACCTGTCTGACATTATTATTCGAAACAAACTCCCCAAGCCAAACCTTCCAATATTGGTAGCCACATTGCCTTCAAGCACCGTTCTGCTTTCCCACCAAGATGCTACCGATAGTACAGTATTAATTTGCCCCCGAAGATCAAGCGTTTGCACATTGCCGTTAAAGCCGGGTCCCACATTAATTCTTGTGTTTATAAGATTGGTTTGCGCATTCAGAGTAAGCGTGCCGATTTGGGCATTACCGTTCAATGTGGGAACACGATTAGCGGCGGCACCGGCAGTGGCTCCTATATATACGTCGGCGGGAATTTGGTTGTAATCAGGTCCTCTGGTGTTGCCCGTAATAGTTCCGCCGTTCATATTAAATTGTCCGATAATCACTTCTACACCAGCGCCGGCATTGGTGGTGGTGACTGCTGCCGTATTACGGTTTCCTGTAATGCTGCCGCCGTTCATAGTGAAAGTTCCGCCTACAGACACCGCAGCGGCAGTAGCGTTATGCCCGATAATCCTTGAACCCGCCTCCATAATAAAATTGCCTGATATACCAACAACACTTCCTGCACCCGTTGTGCTTCGTCCTTGCAGAGTAATGTTATTTCTAAGCGAAAGAGTTGCATTGGCGTTGGTTATCGAAAAGAGATTATTGCCGGCAACATTATGCGTTATTGTACGACCTGCGCCGTAAAGATTGATAATGACATCGGCAGTGCCGAGCGTCATTCCTGTTTCAACCGTCTGATCCGCAAGAAGCGTAACGGTGTAAGTTCCTGCCGTTGCGATTGAGGCAAACGCATTTGCGAGGTTGCTAAAGCCCGTGGTTGTTGTGCCGTTGAAGACGGTTACGGTAGGTGGCGTAGTCGATATCAAACGCCCCAAATTATCGCCCGAAGCGCCGATTGTGTATGCGGTTGGGCTTATCGTCTCTCTGATATTTCCCGACGAAACAAACTCCCCAAGCCCAAACCTTCCAATAGTTGTAGAATTCACATTACCTTGAAGCACCACTTTGTTTTCCCATAATATAGCCCCAATATTATTACTCCGAAGATTAAGCGCTGTGACACTACCCGTAAAATTATTTCCGATTTCAATTCTTGTGTTTATTGTTGCGGATTGCGCATTCATTATAAGCGTGCCGATATGGGCGTTACCCCCCAATGTGGGAACAAGATTAGCGTTGACGAGGGTAGTGGCTCCTATATATACATCAGCCGAATGTTCTGCGTTAGGTCCTCGGGTGTTGCCCGTAATGCTTCTGCCGTTCATATTAAATTGTCCGTTAAACACGGTTAGACCTGCGCCGACATTGGTAGTGCCGACTGCAGTTGTATTACGGTTTCCTGTAATGCTGCCGCCGTCCATATTGAAAATTGCGCCTGCGTTGTTTAGATAAACTGCGGCGCTTGTAGCGGTACTAGCATTATGCCCTGTGATACTTGAGCCAGCAGCCATATTGAAAGTGCCGCCTGTCATATTTACGGCTACCCCTCCGCCCGCTGCGGTATGCCCGATAATCCTTGAGCCCGTCAGCATATTGAAAATGCCGTTTGTCATATTTATAATATGTCCTATGCCGCCCGTTGCTCCTGTTCGTCCTTGCAGAGTTATATCATTTCCAAGCGAAATGGTTGCGGAGGCGTTGCTTATCGTAAACATATTAGTTCCGACTGCGGTATTCTGCGTTATTGTGCGCATACCGCCATCGCCTTCAAAAGTGATAGTTGTATTGGGAGTGTTGAATGTCCTTAATGCGGTAATTTCCTGATCTTCAAAAAGCGTTACGGTGTAAGTTCCCGCTCCTTCCGTTTGGATTGAGTTAAGCGCATCGGTGAGGTTGTCAAAGCCGCGTATTGGGTCGCCTGTGGCAAAGCCGCTGACCACTACGGGGTGCCCCCCCTGCTCAATCTCGAATGTTTGCGTTGCCGTTCCGCTGTAATTTCCTGTTCCCGTGATGGTAATTGTCGCCGTTCCCGCGTTTATATTATCCGTAAATGCCGCGGTAAAATCCGTTCCTGCGACTAAAGTTGTGCCGTTTACAACAACGCTGAACTCAGGGATTTGCGGCGTGCCGTCATCCTTATGCGTGCTTGAAACGGTAATTGTTGCAATTCCCGCGCCGTTAATCGGTCTTGCGCCGACCGTAAGCGCGCCGTTTACCCAAGTGATTTCGTAATTATTCGAAGTCAAGCCGCTCGGAACTGTCTCGTGTGTTCCAACGCCGCTTGTTTGGGTATAAACGGGATTTGTGGCAACCGTTAAAGTTCCGCTCAAATCGCTCGTGGCTCGGGTTTCGCCGCCCACAAAGCCGCTGAAAGTCGCCTCCAAAACGGGGGTTAAGGGGTCTTGGAAAACAATTGTCCTGCTTTCCGCGCTAACTGTCAGCGGCGCTTTGCTTATGGTCGCCGTGGTCGTATTTATTGTTCCGATTGAATAATTGCCCGCTCTGGTTCCGCCGAGAGTAAATCCTGTCGCGCTCACGGTATTATTTGTTCCCGCGTTTACATCGGCAAAGGTCGCGGTTCCTCCCTGCACAAAAATTTCGGTTGCGGTATATGTGCCAACCAAGCCGCCCGAAACTATGGTTCTTTCGGTAATGGTCGCCGAATTATTGCCGTCGTAAACTTTATTTGCCGCAGTAAAGTTGATGTCGAGCGGTTTTGGGGCGATTGTAAATGTCTCCGTTTTTGTTCCGCTGTAATTTCCCGTGCCTGTAATAGTAATCGTTGCTGTTCCTGCGTTGGTGTTATTGGAAAGCGAAGTCGTAAAATGCGTTCCCTCAACCAAATCGAAACTGCCGATTCTTGCCGTAAACGTCGGAGTTTGCGCCGTGCCGTCATACGTATGAGTGCTCGAAACGACAATTGTTGCAAAATCCAAATGCGGAATTATTTCAAAATTCGCCGATTTTGTTCCGCTGTAATTTCCGCCAAGGGTTGCTGTGATTGTCGCTGTTGCCGTGCCGACGTTTGTGTTATTGCTGAAAGAAACGTCATAATCGCTTGTAGCAATTCCGAGCGGAGAAATCGCGTTGTCGCTGACCGTCAAACTTGGCTCAATCGCGTTAGACGTATATGCCTGATTAGCAATCGCGGCTATATCGACGTTAGCAATATCGCGTTTGGTTATTTCAAAAGTATTTGCAGTATTCAGAGTAATATTGTAATTATTCCCCGCCGACAAAGTTCCGATATTAAACGCGCGAGTTCCGATATTTTCACCCGCCGCCCGTGCAAGCGCACCGCTGAAACTATTGCCTGTAATTAAGGGCTCGCTCGAAGTATAGGTAAATGTCGGGTCTGCTTGTCCGAACACTTTACTTTGCCCTGCGTTCGGCGTTATTGTTATTGGTCTTAGCGTGATATTCGCCGCCGTAAATGCGGGTTGCGCTGTCGGGTGAGTGTAATTTCCTGCGTGCGTGCCGCCGACTGCCCAATCGCTTGCAGTAATTCCGATTCCCGTGCCGACATTTACGCTGTTAAATACCACTGTTCCCGCTTCAACGGTGATATTATCGCCCGCAATTATGCCGTTTAATGTTGGTGCGTTATTGACGGTTGCAGTATTTTCGCCGTCGTAAACTTTGTCGTTCACGGTGTTGCCTGTTGTGCTCCAAGAGAGCGCTCTTCGCGTAATATTCGCCGTCGTGGTTGTGCTTGCGCCTACATTTGCGACACTATAATTCTCCGCTCCTGTGCCTGTGAGCGATATTCCGCTAACGGTGATAGTTTTTCCGTCGCCGATATTTGCGTTATCGAATGTCGCCGTATATGCAAAAGTCGGCGCATCGGGCGAAATGAAATTCGGCGTTGCCGTCAAATTAACCGTTGCGGTGGTGGTGCCGTCGTATTCTTTGTTTGTACCCGTCGCGGAAATTACAACTTCAAGCGGATTTATCACGCCCGTATTTATTGTAAGCGTATTATTCGCAGGCAAAATTTCGTAATTATTTGCACGCGCAGTATTGCTCAAAGCAACGGTAGCACTCACGGTTTTGTTAGTTCCTGCGTTTCTGTCGGCAAATAGCGCATTGCTCACGGTGAAATCCGTGTCGAGCGTAAGGGTTTCGCTATTTTGCAAGCCGACAAAATTCACGGCGGTTATTGTAGCGTTTCTGTTTCCGTCAAAGGTTTTTGCCGCCGAAGTTCCGCCGCTAAGTGTAAGTCCGCGTTTATCGATTTCGAAAGTTTGCGTTGCCGATCCCGTGAAATTTCCTGCGGCAGTTATGGTGATTGTCGCCGTTCCTGCGTTTATATTATTCGTAAATCCTGCGGTGAAATCAGTGCCCGCAACCAAATTTACAGTGCCTATAGCAACGCTAAACGTCGGAGTTTGCGCCACGCCCGTGTACGTGTACGCGCCTGAAACTGTAATAACAGCATCATTCAGCGACATTTCGCCGACGGTGAGTGTTCCCGCGACAAAATTAATCGCATAATTTGTAGAAGTCAATCCACTCGGCGTTATGTTGTAAGTACCAACAGGACTTGGAGGAGTAGCAGTGTGGTCGTAATCGGTCGTAAACGCCAAAGTTCCACCCAAAACGCTTTCGGTTTCGTTGTTCACAAAGCCGCTGATAGTCGCAGTAAACGTCGGCGCGGCAGAGCGGAAAGTTGTGGTTTTGTCATCGGCGGTAATAGTCAAAGGAGCAGGTGTAATATTTGCCGTTGCCGTTTCTATTGTCTGAATAGTATAATTACCCGCTTTAGTTCCGCCGAGAGTAAATCCTGTCGCGCTCACGGTTTTGCCGTTTGCCGCATTTGCGTTATTAAAGGTCGCCGTTCCTCCTTGCACAAGAACTTCGGTGTCATTATCGGTAGTCGCCAAGCCCGAAACTATGAATCTTGTAGCAATCGCGGCGGTATTATTTCCGTTGTAAACTTTGTTTTCCGCGGTAAAGCCGACGACGAGCGGTCTTGCCGTGATATTCGCCGCCGCAAACACAGGTTGCCCTATCGGGTGAGTGTAATTTCCTGCGTGCGTGCCGCCAACTCCCCAGCCGCTTGCAGTAATTCCTATTCCGTTGGCAACATTTACGCTGTTAAATATCACGCTTCCTGTTCCGACGGTAATATCATCACCCGCAATTATTCCGAGTAAGGTTGGCGCAGTAAGAACGGTTGCCTCGTTGTTGCCGTCGTAAATTTTATTATTCACGGTGCCTGTTGTGCTCCAAGAAAGCGCGGCGGGGGTAATTTGGAAATTCGCCGAAGTTGTTCCTGTGTAGTTTCCGGTCGCCGTAATTGTCGCGGTCGCCGTGCCGACATTTGTGTTATTGCTGAAAGAAACGTCATAATCGCTTGCGACAATTCCGAGCGGAGAAATCGCATTGTCGCTGACTGTCAAAGTCGGTGTAATCGCGTTTCTTGTGTATGCTTGATCGGCAATCGCGGCGATTGTCGCATTTGAAATATTACGCGGAGTTATCGCAAAAGTATTTCCTGCGATAAAGCTTAGTTCGTAATTGCTTCCCGCCGACAAATTTCCGATAGTAAAGGCGTAAGTTTCGACGTTATTTCCTGCCGCCCGTGCAAGCGCACCGCTGAAAGCGTTTCCTGCGATTAATGGCTCACTCGGCGTAAATTCAAACGTTGGGTCTGCTTCGCCGAATACTTTAGTTTGCCCTGTATTTGGAGTAATATTTATCTGTCTTGGGGCGATTATAAATGTTTCCGTTGCTTCTCCGCTGTAATTTCCCGTGCCTGTTATGGTAATCGTTGCTGTTCCTGCGTTTATATTATTAGAAAACGAAGCCGTAAAATCCGTTCCCGCAACCAAATTTGCACTGCCGATACTTGCCGTAAACGTCGGCTCTTGCGCTATGCCGTTATATATATGAGTGCTCGAAACGCTAATTTCCGCAAAATCCAAATTCGGGATAATATTGAAATTCGCCGTTTTTGTTCCGCTGTAATTTCCGCCTGCCGTCGCCGTAATTGTTGCAGTCGCTTGTCCGACATTTGTGTTATTTGTAAACGATACTGTATAATCTCCCGAAACAATCGACAATCCCAAAGCGTTGTTATCGCTAACCGTCAAAGTCGGTGTAATCGCGTTAGACGTATATGCCTGATTAGCAATCGCGGCTATATCGACATTAGCAATATCGCGTTTTGTAATCTCAAAAGTATTTGCAGTATTCAGAGTAATTTCATAATTATTCCCCGCCGACAAAGTTCCTATATTAAACGCGCGAGTTCCGATATTTTCCTCCGACACTCTGCCAAGCGCACCGCTGAAAGTGTTTCCTGGGATTAAGGTTTCACTCGAAGTAAATTCAAAGGTTGGGTCTGTTTCGCCGAATACTTTACTTTGCCCTGCGTTCGGCGTAATATCTATCGGTCTTCTGCCGATTGTAAAGTTTTGCGTTTGCCTCTCCGCTGTAATTTCCTATTCCGCTAACGGTGATTATCGCCGTATTTTCGCCTGCGTTTATGTTGTTCGCGAACGTTGCGGTAAAGTCCGTGCCTGCAACCAAATTTACGCCGTTTACAACGACCTCGAACGTCGGAATTTGCGCCAAACCCGTGTAATCGTGTGCGCTCAAAACGGTAATTTCCGCGCCGACAACCGTTCTTTCATTGACCCTGAGCACTCCGTCCACAAACACAAATTTATAGTTGGAATTCCCCAAAATCATGCTCCCCACGCTCGGACTTATCTTGTAAGAAGCGCCAATCGGACTGCTTGGATTGTAATCGGTGCTAAATTCGGGCGCGCCCATAACTCCCGCCGCCGCCAAACTGTTTTGCCCGCCAACGCCCTCAACCGTAAATTCCCAATCGCCGGGAATCGGCGCGCCGTAAATCACGGTTTTGTCGCTCGCAATTATCTTCAGATTTGCAGGAAAAATATCGAAATCAACGGTTTTTGAGCCGAAATAATTGCTGTTTTCGACCGCCGTAATCGTTAATTGCGCAGTTCCAACGTTAATATTATTCGCCAAACTCACCGTAAAATGCGCCCCCGCCGCGAGCAAAACGCCATCGTGCGACGCAGTTATATTCGGACTTATTTCGGAAGCCGCATATATGATTTCGCCCCCGCCAAAACTTATTTCGGAGTAAGCCAAATCGCCTATCCAGCGGGCAAAAACCGTTATATCTTGGCTCATAAGATGTTCGGTTTCGTATTGCGCCGCCTCCGAAGCCGCGCTTTCAAACCAGCCGACAAAATCGTATTTTTCGCGCCGCGCATAATAGGTTTTCCCATTGCTCTGTCTTTCATTTTTGCCGTTGCCTACATACCTCTAAATTATTAAAACTGCCCGCGCAATAACATCCAAGCGAACAATTTCACACCCTAATACTTGCCCAATACCATTTTTAGGATTTTATCAAGTACATAATATATATCCGGTATGGGTTGGTTGTCAAGGAAAAAACGCTTCTGCTGTTTTCCTGCTTGCGCAAAATGTATTTTATAATAAAATTGAAGCCATCTATAACCATAAAAAAGAAAGAACTTGACGTGAAAGAAGAAAGCGAAGAAGAAGAAAAAGAACAGCGCAACAATTGGACATTATGGTTTGTTAAAATAATGAAATATTTGCTTGCCGATTACGAACGTGATTTGAAAATTATACGCGAGTATGACTTATTCAAAGACCCGCCGATAATTGATGTCGTAATAATAAAATTACTTGACGATTGCGTTATTGAAAACACTGTCGGAAAGTTCTTTAACAGGCACAATATTATAGAATTTAAGAGCCCGAAAGATACTTTGAGCGTGCAATCTTTCAAAAAAGTTATCGGTTATTCTTTCTTTTATATGTCGCAAAACGACATTGATGTAGAGGATACGGCAATTTCGCTTGTTTCGGTAAGATACCCGAGAAAATTGATTGCATATTTAGAAAAAAGAAAAAACTTTAACATTGTGCCGTCGCAAGATGTGGGAATATATTATATTATACCCAAAAGCGGCGACGAAACACCACTGCCGAAAATGCAACTGATTATAACTTCGCGATTAGTTGCCAAAGACGTAGAATGGCTCGAAAAATTAAGGGACAATCTCACGGTCAAGAATTTGGAAGAGTGTTTTGATTTATACGACAGCGCCGACAAAAACCGTGAGCAGCTTGAAGAAGTATTGGACGGGTTAATAGCGGCTAATCACGAATTATTGGAGAAGGAGGAATTTATGACCACGATGGAAAAGAAATACAGAAAAAGTTTTGCCGTTTTTGCGGAAAGATCCGGTATGGCGCAAGATTGGGAACGGCGCGGAATGCAACAAGGAATGCAACAAGGAATGCAACAAATAATATCTTTCCTGAGCAGTGGACATTCCCTCGAAGAGGCAAAGGAAAAATTCGCCTACGCTTAAAACAATTTACCGCTCAAAAACACACAAAAAACACAATTCTTCAACAAAATTCACTCACCCCCTTGCGCGGAGGCTTGCCGCTTT
>WRAZ01000052.1 GCA_009779925.1 Chitinivibrionia bacterium | reverse complement strand
TTGTCTATTACGCTTGTTCTCACGATATTTTGCACTTTCAGTTTTTCAACTGCCGAAAGAATTTCCGCTACTGTTATTTTCTTGTCGGCAACAACCGTGTAATCCAAAACCGAGCCGGGAAATTTCGGAAGCGGACTATATTTCACCTTGTCTTTTGGAGCTATATTTTCAAACGCCGAAATATCAATAATCGCCATAGATAATTTGCCTTTAATTTTGTAATCTTTTGCCAAAATCGGGTGAATTGTTGTAGCAAAACCTAAGTTTTTTCCCATAATTTTTATATCGACTGTTTCTGTCGGGTGAATTCCCGCCCAATTTCGCGGAAGCACGCTCGACGGAAATTTATCGCTGTGCGCCACAATTTGCGCCGAAACGTTTAGATAGCGCAGAAGTCGCTCCAAAACATTGACGAGCTCCATAAATCTGCTTTCTTTTTTGTCAAAAAGCAAAATTCCGAGGACATTTCTTTCTTTTGCGAAATCTTTTTCGTTAAAATCGTATTCTCTGCCAATTTCAAAACAGCCGAATTTGTCGAAATTTTTGCAGTTTTGTGCGCCGACACCCAAGATACTCGGTATAATACTCGGGCGCATTCTGTCGTGGTCTTTGCTTAGAGCATTCACCAAAACCAGTTTTTCATTTAGCGAGCCGATTTTCGATTTTTCGAGTTGTTTTTCGCCCGACATCGGGTATGTCATCGTTTCTAAGAGATTTGCGTTAAATATCAGAAAATCCTGTATCTTACGGTGAGTTTGCTTTGCCGTGGAAAGGCGAACGGGCGAAATTTTGTCGGTCGGCGGCATAGGCGTAATATTGTCATAGCCGATAATTCGTCCGATTTCTTCAATAATGTCCACGTCGTATTCAACGTCTTTGGTGGCGCGGTATGTGGGGACTTCTACATCTAATGTGTTGCTGTTTGTATCACTTACGCCGAAATCAAGTCCTTGTAAAATGCGGATAATTTCGGTTTTTTCTATTTCTTTGCCTAATACTGCGCATATTTTTTCTACAGAAACTTTTACGGTTTTTTTCTTGGGCGCGACAATTTCTTTTCCGTCTTTTTCTATTTTGCCTATAACTTTTGCGTTCGGACAAATTTCGCAGATAAGTTCTGTAATTCGCAAAAGCGAGCGTTCCAAAAGTTGGCTGTCGAGCGATTTTTCGTATCTTTGCGAAGAATCTGTACGTAATCCGATACGAGTGGAGGCTTTTCGCACTTCGCTGTCCGTCCAGTTTGCGCTTTCTATGAAAATTCGCGTGGTTTTTTCGCTTACGCCGCTGTTTGCGCCGCCCATAATTCCTGCTATCACAAGCGGTTTTTGTGTATCGGCGACAACGGTGTCGGTAGGAAGCAATTCTCTTTCGATTTCGTCGAGAGTTGTGAATTTTGTCTGCTCGCCTGCCTGACGAATTATAATTTTGCCGCCTTCAATAAGGTCTCTGTCGAAAATATGGTTTGGAATGCCGAGCTCAAGCATAACAAAGTTTGAAATGTCCACAATGTTGTTTATTGGGCGCAATCCACAGTTAACTAATCGATTTTTCAGCCATTTAGGACTTTCTCCTACTGTTATTCCGTCAAGCGAAAGACCGTAATATGCTTTGCAGCAGGTGTTTTCTTTGACTTCGACTGAGACGGGAGACGCGAGCCTCGCGTCTCTACATTTTTCAGAAATTATTTTATCTTCCCACGCTTTATCGTATTTGTTTTTCAGGGGATTACCGAAAATCAGTCCCATTTCGCGTGCAATTCCGTAATGTCCCCATAAATCGGGGCGGTGGGTTATGGACTTATTGTCGATGTCAAAAATTATGTCGCTTTCTATTTCGTAAATTTCGGCAATGCTTGCGCCGATTTTGGTTTCGGGCGGCAAAATCAAAAGACCTTTGTCGTCGTCGCCAAGCCCCAATTCTTTTTGCGAGCAGAGCATTCCGCAACTTTCGACGCCGCGGATTTTTTTCGGCTCTATCGTAAATCCGTTGGGGAATTTTGTGCCGAGTTTGGCGTAAGGCACGATTTTTCCGACTTCCACGTTCGGCGCGCCGCAAACGACCTCGTTTTTAACGGTGGCTGAGCTTGTCGAAGTCGCGCCCGCGTCAATTTCTACCAAGCGCAAATTTTCTGCGTCGGGGTGAGGTTTAACGCCTGCAACTTTTACGGCAACTATATTTTTAAGAAAACCGCCCGTCTCTTCGACGCCTTCGACCTCACAAGCCGCCATAGTAAATTTTACCGCCGCCTCTTTCGGGTCGATTTCGGGTATTGATACAAAGTCCTTGATCCAATTTAGTGAAATTTTCATTTTTTCTCCTTGGCGACGGTCGCCACCCATTTTTTGCGGGTAAAATAATATTTGGGCGATGGTCGGGCGACGGTCGCTGCTTGTTTTTTGTTAAATATCTAAAAATTATCGACGTTGCGGAAGTTTTTGGTTTTGTTATCTGTTTTCCGACCTGTCTATCCGATTAAAAAAGTCGTAAACTTTTCCTTCGGTTTGCGCCAGACCGTCTTTTAGCGTGCCGTCGAAGCAGACTAAGCCTTTTTCCAAATAAAGGATGGAGTCGGCTATTGTTTTTATAGACTCTATTTCGTGGGTGACTACGACTATTGTTATGCCTAATTTGTCGCGCATTTCCATAAAAAGTGCGTCGAGACCTGCGCTTGTTACGGGGTCAAGTCCTGCGGATGGCTCGTCGCAGAACAAAATCGGCGGGTCTAAAACAAGAGCGCGGGCTATTGCGGCTCTTTTTCGCATTCCGCCCGAAAGTTCATCGGGGAAAAGGTCGTAGGCGTGTCCCATTCTTACGTCTTTTAGTTTTTCGCGGACAATTTCTTCTATGAGTGCGTCGTTTAGTTTTGTGTGCATTTTTAAGGGGAGCGCTACGTTTTGCGCGACGGTCAGCGAGCCGAGAAGCGCGCCGTTTTGATACATTACGCCGATTTTTTTCAGCACCGCGGTCGTTTCGGGGGCGTCGAGTTCGCCTATCAGCGTTCCGAAAATCTTTGCACTGCCTTTTACGGGTTTTTCCAGACCTATTATGTTTTTGAGAAGCGTTGTCTTGCCACAGCCGCTTGTGCCGAGGATAACCCTGATTTCGTCTTTGTAAAAATCGGCGGAAATATCGTGCAAAACGACCTTTTCGCCGTATTGCGCAGATAAATTTCGTATCTCAATTATCGTTTCTTTCAAGAATACTCTCCTATTTAATGTACAAATATAGTATTTTCTCACAAAAAAGAGGTAGTTAATGTTGAAAAAGGCGACAATATTTCTGATTTTGTTTTTGACAAACGTTTTGTTTGCCGATATACAGGTTTTGGAAAAAATTAACGGCAGAATTGTTGTAAGGGTTAATCTCAGCGCTCCTGTTTATAGGGAAAGTATGCAAATTCCCGTTCAATCTTTGAGTTTTACTGCCGCCGCAGGTTCACAACCGCAAGTATCGGCGACCCCGCAAAACCGATTTACTATGAGAGTTCCTGAAAATTTAGGAAATGAAACGGTATCTCCTACCGTAAATTTCACTTTTGCGCGCAGTATTCCGCTTTTTTCTGCGGAAATTTCGCCGATTTTGTCAATAAACGGCAACGAAATCACATATACCACGGAAATGATAGTCGTAATTTCATATTCCGCAGGTCAAAACAGAAATCTTGTTCCGAGAAATAGTTTTTATGACGCCGTGTCAAGCGCAATTCTTAACGCCGACAGAATACCCAACACCGTTTTTCAGCAAAGAGCGCCGAGAAGTAGCGGCAGTATTAACAACATAACTGCTGATGTCGCTCTCAGATTTTCTATCGGCGACAGACCAACCGTAGCTCAAAGTCATCAAGAAGCATTTCGCCATCCTTGCCCCGAAACGGACGTAGCAAGAGGAGCGGGAATTTACAGAATTACGCGTTCGGATTTAGAGTTGCTCGAAAGGCGGCTGGGAACTCAAATTCCTATAAACCAAATAAGAATACGCTCCTCAAATCCAAATATAGTCAATGACACAACGCCGTCTATAGCCGAACTGATTGATACGCTCAACGGTCTTGTCGATGTGCCTTTTGTTGTGCGCAAAGGTAGCCCGACGGGTAATCCTCTTCTTTTTGAGGATGGCGACGAAATCCTTTTTTATGCAGAAAAAATCCATACGTGGCGTTTTGACGACAGCGAAAACGTAAACGATTGGCGTTTTTTCTTTAATTTTACGGATTTCAGGCGGTATTACTGGATAACGGTTGAGCCAAACGGCGGTTCCAACAGAATGAATACAATTGCGCGCTTGCCCGAGCCTAGCGCTCCCTTGAGAGAAGTCGGCGACGTGTATTTCAGAGGAAACAGAAGCACTCAATTAACCACGGGAGACGTTGCGCAGGGGCACGGCGACAAACGTTGGGTTTGGACTACGCTGACAAATCAAAATGAAAACACAAGGGTTTTTAACTCGGTAAATTTTCCGAATAGTTTTATAGTAAATCATATAAAAACCGAAAACGCAGATATACGATTTTTTGCTCACGAACTTAACCGTTCGGGCTTGGCTTCGCTTGTTTTTTCAGTTGCTCCTGCGGGAGATACCACTCGATTAACCATTCAGAGAGCAAATCTCGGAAATTGGCATTCGTTTCCGTCCGCTTCTCAATTTAGTCTCAGGGCAAATTTTTTGGGTGCCGCGGAAAATCCATTTTCTCCGTATTTTGACTTTGACGGATTTGATTTGCGATACAGGCAAAGATTGTCTTTGTTTAACGCTGAAAATCAAACAAGAAGGCACAGTTTGCAATTTTATTCGCCGCCGCGCCCCGACCGCAACGGACCGCAAACAGCCGTAAGATACAGGATTTCGGATTTGCCGCCGAACGAATTCAGAATGCTTGTTCGCCATAATCCGAGAACGCAAATAACGGAATTGATAGACAGCGGCTCGACTTCGGCAACCTATCTCGAATTTTCGTCTGCTACGGGGAACGGTTTCAAATATCATTTGGCAACTCAATCGGGATTTCGCTCCGTTGAGAATATGCAACAAATCAATATAGCGCAACAAAACGTCGGATTACGCATTGTCGATTTGCTTAATACTTCAAACAGAGTGGACTATCTGATAATTGCGCCGCAAGAATTTTTACAACAAGCGCAGGATTTGGCTCAACACAAGCAGAGTATCGGAATGTTTCAGTTTCCGAGAGTTGTAAGCACTGATGATATTTTCAGAGTGTTTTCGGGAGGTGTTTTTTCTCCTGAGGCAATCCGTAATTTTATGGTTTATGTACAGAATATGTGGGGCGCCGCACCTTTTACGTATCCAAATTATTTGGTTTTGTTCGGTAATGGGCACTATGATTTTAAAAATATTCGTTTTCCGCTTCTGTCGCATCCGAACCACATCCCTCTCTATATTGCAGTCGATTCCGATTATCCGATTTTTACAAGATTTCGCTTTGTATCGTATCAAATAGAAGATTTTTTCGCATATACGCAGGCGGGAATGATTGCGGGAAATATAGCGCCGCTCAGTAATCCGCAATTACCTGCGGCGTTTCCGCAATTTGCAGTAGGGAGAATACCCGTAAATGACGCTCGCGAGGCAAACGCGTATCTTCAAAAAGTCAAGAATACGGAAGGAGCGCAAGCAGACTTTTCTTCTTGGCGAAACCGCCATCTTTTTGTTGCCGATGACGATAGTGTTCCGAGAAGCTCCTCTGCGCCGCAAGGCATTGAAAACAGCTTCAGTATGGCGCATACCCGACAGTCCGATATTATGGCTAACATTGCCGCAAGAATGGATAGTTCGGCGGATATTCGCAAAATAACGCTTTTTGAATTTCCTTTTGACAATCAGGGTGATAAGCCGCTTGCACGAAACGCTTTAATCAGAGAAATAAACAACGGTGTTTCGCTCGTAAGTTTCTTTGGACACGGTTCGCATTCACAACTTGCGGATGAGAATATTTTTCACACAAGGGATGTTCCTTCGCTTATAAATACAAAAAGATACTTTGTGTTTTTAGCGCTTTCCTGCGCGGTCGGATATTTCGGAGACCCTGCGACTTTGGGGCTTTCCGAACTTTTGGTGCGCGCTCAAGGAGGCGGCGCAATAGCGGCAATTTCTGCTTCGAGAATATCTTGGCCCGTCGAAAACGAACCTTTTGCCGTCGCCTTTTTTACACGTTTTTACGATTCTACCCGAATTGGCTCCGTAAGTATAGGAGGAGCGTATATTGCCGCAAAAACCGCTGCAGGATTGACAATAAGAAACATCCCGACTTACACTATTTTGGGCGACCCGTCGCATATCCCGATGCAAGAGCGTCTGATGATACCCACCGCCAATATAAGAATATTAGACGAAAACCGCAATGAAATTAACGCCCCTCTCAAAAAGATGCAAAACGTTATAATTCGCGCAACATTGCCCATACCGAACGACCAAGTAAGGCGCACTGCCGAAATAATTCTTCAAAATCCCGAAAACACTTCTCCTTCACGAAGAGACGGTATTGTTCAGTTTCCCAACAATGAGCATTGGGGAGCAAATGTGCAATATCGTCTTCCCGGATTGATAGCTACCCGCAGAGTAGATACTACAATCGTAGGAAATGTTGTAGAAATACCATTTATGATTCCGCCGACGGTTTTGGAAGATACTTTAGGGTCGGCGATAAGAATTCACGTACATTCCGCTACAGAACGAACAATTTTCAGCGGTTCGATAACCGACGGCATAATATTCAGCGGTTTCGATACGACAAACATTAACATCAATGACAGCATAGGACCTGTAATTGCAGTTCGGCATATAATTGGCGGCGATACTAATCACATCGTAAGCGACAGAATAGTTATCGACGGCTTTGACAGAGGGAGAGAGCAGAGGCTTTATTTCAGAATTTCGGATATGTCGGGAGTTGATATTTATTCGGCGCAGTCGCCGGGCGGCGGGATTTCGGTTTCGATTGACCGAGCGATGAGTCGCAGACAATTCGGCACGGACGACGCGGAAGTAAGACTGTTTAATGAAGATTTTCGCGAAGTTTCGCTTAACTTGCCGCTTTTAAGAAGCAAATTTCCCTCAACAGGCGAATACGAATTAACCATTTCCGCGCGCGACATTTTGCAAAATATTACCACTCGCCGCTTTATTTTGGATATACGTTCGCTTGGCAACGAACAATACGCGATAGGCGATTTTTTCGCGTATCCGTCTCCCGTGCGAATGGGGCAAAGAACGCGGTTTTTCTTTAATCAGCCGACAGACAACGTCGCCGACATATCGCTTAAAATATACACGCTCAACGGGCGGCTTGTGCGCAGTTTTTCCAATGTTCAGCGCGGCGTGGAATGGGATTTGACCGACCAAAGAGGGCAACAACTTTCGCCGAACGTTTATCTTTACAGGCTTTTTGTAAGGCGCTACCGAAGAGACGACGGACAGCATATATCGTCGTCGCCTCAAACGGAAGTAATAAGAAGCCGAGTGAGAAAAATGGTAATTCATCCGCCGAGATAAAGACAGGAGACAAAAAAGTGCTTGAAATATTATTTTTGGGAACGGGAACTTCACACGGCGTACCTGTTGTGGATTGCATTATGACGGACTACAAACATTGCCCGAAAAACGTATGTAAATTAGCCGAAACCGACTCAAAACACAACCGAACCCGCTCGTCCGTTTTGCTTTCTTTTAACGAAAAACACATTTTAATCGATTGCGGCACAGATTTCCGTTCGCAGGTCTTGCGCGAAAAAATAAAGCGGATAGACGCGGCGCTTTTCACTCACCGCCACAGCGACCACATAGGCGGAATTCCCGATATTCGCTCATACTGCTTTACCGTAAATTCGCGCACCGACATCATCGAAAAACCTCTCCCGATTTACGGTTCGCAGGAAACGATAGATGCGATTTCACAGGCATATTCTTACATTTTTAATCCGAACGCTTGCGTTGGCGGCGGTATTCCATCCCTAAAAAGAAATGCGATTTCGGACAAATTTTCGCTTTTCGGCTTAGATTTTGAGCCGATTTCGGTAGAACACGGCGATTGCAACGGCTGTTTCGGCTATCGTTTCGCCGATGTCGCCTATATTCCCGACGTAAAAAACATTCCGCCGAAAGAAGTACAAAAACTTCAAAATCTCGACCTTTTAATTATAGATTGCCTACGTATGGAACGCCCTCACAGCACGCATTTCATATACGAAGACATAAAAAATCTGATAGCGCAAACCAACCCCAAAAAAGTCCTCGGCACCCACCTCTGCCACGACATAAACTACGAAACCGACGAAAAAATCATAGACCCGCGAATGACTTTCGCGTTCGATGGGTTGAGAGTGGTGGTGTGAGAAATGTTTTTTGGTATAAAGTTTGTTTTGTATTCACTCTTTCACTCCGCGCCAAATAGTATTTTCCTCTGAAAAAACAGCAAAAAAGAGGTCTTGTTAAAATTATGAAAATAGATGGAAAAATAACAGGAATAAAATATAAAGTTTTTCTATCGGAAAATCTGCAAATTGTTGATGTTGATAAATTTGATATAAATAATGTCCCCGCGTTTTGCTGTTTGAAGGATGATAAAACGTTATTTGCCATTTCAAAATGGGTATCTCCCAAAAGAACGCGTTCATATCCTTACGAACGTGTTTATAATACGCTAAACTCATCAAAGAAAATCACAGTTATTCCAATTGTAAAAGACGAAGGAGCGACGGGAGACCGAGATTTTCTTCAATGGGATACTGTTTCGTTAATGTCTTTGCTTGATGTTTTTGTAATTTTTGCATATTATAAAAAAGCGGAAATTAACCCTCGTTTTAATAATAAAATCACAAATCAACAATTTGACAACAATTATATAATTTCTAAAATAAAAGAAATAAAACAATACCATAGTTCTGCGTTGCATTGGAATTTGAACGAATTAAAAAACAATCTGCACGATATTCTTGATAAAGCAAAGAAATCTTATTCAGAAATAGAAACTAATTTATACATTAAACTTCATAATTTAAACGGTTTAGACAATTTCAAAGAAAAAATCGGCAGAGAAGTTGAAACATTTATGCAATTTTCGCGAGAAAAAGCTCAAAAGGCGCAAACTCGCGAAATACAAACCACGCAACCGAAAGAAAATTTATCAAGCAACACAAAAGCAAAAATTACAATCACAAATTACCTTGGTGGACAATACTTTTTTACAGTTGATGAAGTTCTTATTGAAAATGATACCGTATATCTTATTGAAAGCAAGCACTCCGCAAATTCCATATTTCCAAGTATTGGCGACATAAAAGACGGACTTTTGAAAATGATTTTGTATTCAAATCTTTGCGAGGTTGAGGTAGATGGAAAACCGATGAAGAGTAAGGCTGTGTTGAATTTGACATCAGCGAAATTAAAAGGAGAAATCAATGAAAAATGTTTCGGGAGAGACAGAGCAGAATTCATTTTTGAAAACAAATTAGACGGAAATAAACAATTTTTGATTTCGGAACTTTTTAGGGAGGCAAATGAAAACGGATTTGAGATTAGAATAAAAAACTCGAAACAAGAAGTTTATAAAGTATGATTAAATCCCCTCTCCGCTACCCCGGCGGCAAAAGCCGCGCAGTTGAAACAATCGCAAAATTGCTCCCCGATTTTGACGAATTCAGAGAGCCATTTTTAGGCGGCGGTTCGGTTTTTGTGCATACAAAACAGCGATTTCCAAACAAAAAATTTTGGATAAATGATTTATATTCGGAATTATATAAATTTTGGAAAATGGCGCAAAAAGATGTTGATGCTTTAATCGAAAAAGTGTATGAATGGCGAAATGAATATCCGATAGGCAAGGAGTTATTTCAATTTTTGAATAAAAATTTGAATGATTTTAATGATTTGGAAAAAGCGGCGGCATTTTTTATTTACAATCGTATTACTTTTTCAGGCACAACTTTAAGCGGCGGATATAGCGAAGGCGCGTTTTCGGGGCGTTTTACGGAAAGCAGTATAAAGCGCTTAAACGATTTGGCAAAAGTTATAAACGGCTCCCTCATAACAAATCACGATTATGAAGAATTACTAAAAAAAGAAGGCGAAAATGTATTTGTTTTTCTTGACCCGCCTTATTATTCCGCAACAAAATCAGCGCTTTACGGCAAAAACGGCAATCTTCACAAATCTTTTGACCACAAGCGTTTTGCTGAAAATATGAAAAACTGCAAACATAAATGGCTTATTACTTACGACGACAGCGAATATATCCGCGATTTGTTCTCTTTTGCTCATATTACGCCTTGGAATTTAACATACGGAATGCGAAATGTTGCCGAAAATTCCGACCAAACAGGGAAAGAATTGTTTGTTTCCAATTATTTATTAAACAGCATACCGACTAAAAATAAGCAATTAACTCTTTTTTCTTAATTGGCAAATAGTATTTTCCCTGCAAAAACAACAAAAAGGAGATATAAAAAATGGGAAAGACCATTGTTGAAAAAATTTTTGACGCTCATTTACGGGACGAGCCGTTTGAGGGAACATTCGTATTGAATTTGGACAGAGTTTTCTGCCACGAAGTCACCACGCCGAT
>WRAZ01000051.1 GCA_009779925.1 Chitinivibrionia bacterium | reverse complement strand
TTGCGTTTAAAAGTGGAAAAAAACTATTTTCAGCATTACTTCGTCGCTGAAAAAGGCTAAAACGTTTATCGCGTTTTTTACGGTATTTATACTGATTTATGTACATTATATATATATACAACAAAAAACTATTAGCTATTTTAGTAAAAAAGGAAACAAAAAAGAGAAATTCCCCGTCGCGCAAATAGTATTTTATATAGAAAAAACGGAGAAATGTCTAATTATGATTAAAATACCCATCTCTGAAAATTTGACAACCGAATTTAAGAGCGCATATAATAAAGATGTAATTGAAACCTTGGTCGCATTTGCAAACGCGAGCGGCGGAACTGTTTTTATCGGGGTAAGCGACAACGCAAGACCGCTGGGAATAAATGTGGACAAGGCAACCGTGCAAAACTGGGTGGACGAAATTAAAAGCGAAACCGAGCCTACAATTATACCCGCGGTAGAAATTTTTCAGAGCGGCGGAAAGGATGTAGTTGCGTTTTCGGTCAGCGAGTTTCCCGTAAAGCCCGTTGCAACGCGCGGACGGCACTTTAAACGGATAAATAACTTAAATCACCTGCTTAATTCCTCCGAAATCGCCGACGAACATCTCGAAAGCATAAATTCGAGCTGGGATTTTTACATTGACCCGAACCACACAACATTAGACCTGTCGCGAGAAAAAATGACCGCGTTCGCCACTAAAATAAGACGAAACAAACACATCGGACTAATACAACTGTCGGACGCAGACCTCCTTAACAAAATGGAATTTCTGCGATACGGCAAAGTGTCTTTCGGAGCGTATCTTATGTTTGCAAAAGGATATTGCCTTATCAGCGACGTGCGAATGGGGCGTTTTAAAAGCGACGGCACCGTCTCCGACCACGTTTTGTTGAGCACGGATTTGTTTCAGGAGTTCGACGATATTATATCGTACATAAAAAAGCACATTGCATTTACGTATCCGCCCGCCGTTATCCACGAAATAGTTTTGAATATGATAATTCACCGCGACTACCGCGACAGTTCGCCGAGCGTAATAAAAATTTTCGACAACAAAATAGAATTTTACAATCCGGGAAGATTATACGGCGGCGCAAATTTAGAAGAACTTTTCACGGAAAAATACACTTCAAAATCGCGCAATAAACTTATAGCAAAAGCATTCAGAGAAGTGGCAATGACCCAGTACAACGATACGGGAATTTCGCGAATTTGCAGAATTTGCAGAGACAACAGCATAAGACAGCCCCTTTTTCGCGAAACGGCAAACGGATTTCAGGTGATAATATACAACGAAAAGCATTATGAGCCGACAAACACCATAAATTCGTATATCGACACCATAAAAACCGCCGAAAAAGCAGAGAACAGGACGACAAACGAACAAAATAGCACAAAAAACACCATAAACGACACCTCAAGCAGCACTGTAAACGACGTATTTAAGTTGTCGGACAACCAAAAAGCAATTTTAGACGAAATAAAAAAGAACCCCGAAATCACATCCGAGACATTGGCGCAGATTATCGGAATAACCGTCCGCAACATAAAAGTAAACATCGCCAAACTAAAAGACCGAGGACTGATAGAGCGGGTCGGAGCGAAGAAAAATGGTTGTTGGAGAGTAAAGAAAGGAATACTATGACAAAAGAAGATAAAATCAAGTATTGGATTGATTTGTGCTATGCAGATTTAAGCGTTGGCGAAACACTTGTTAAAAACAAACACAATCTTTACGCGGGTTTTATGTGTCAGCAAGTTGTCGAAAAGATAATTAAAGGGTATTTTACAAAAGTAAAAGACAACGCGCCGCCGCATATACACGATTTGCCTAAACTCGCTAAATTGTCGGGGCTTTATGAATTATTGAGCGAGGAGCAACAAGAATTTATAATAGAGGTAAATCCGTTTAATATAGAAGCGCGTTATCCCGACTATAAAAACAGAATTGCCCAATATTTGACAGATGAAATTACTGAAAGCGTTTTCAAACAAACAAAGGAGTTTTTTGAATGGACAAAAGAGAAGATATTATCTTAAAAGCTCAAAAATATTTTGAGTTGGTAAAGGCAAGCAATTTTCGTATGCAAATAGAAAAGGGGTATCTTTTCGGCTCGTTTGCAAAAGGTTGTCCGCACGAATACAGCGATATTGACGTCGCATTTGTTGTGAGCAATTTTGAGGGCGGTTATTTGGACACAATTGTTCCCGTTTGGAAATTACGAGACCATATCGACGACAGAATAGAGCCACATTTTATAGTTCCCGAAGAGGATTACGCCGACTTCCTGCCCGAAATTCAGCGAACAGGCGTTGAATTAGTATAATATTCGACGGCAAATAGTATTTTATTAAAGAAAATGCAAGAGGTTTTAAGAGGAAGAGAATGAATATGCTTGACGGTTATTTTTTTGAAGAAGACATTTATGAATGGGATCAGAATAAAAATCTTGACAATATAAAGAAACACGGAATTTCTTTTGAAGAGGCAAAGGAAGCATTTTACGACAAAAATCGTTGCGTATATATAGATATTAAACATTCTTATGTAGAACAACGATTTTATTGTATCGGTATGTGTAAAAATGATATTTTAACTGTAAGATTTACATTAAGAGGAAGCAAAATCCGTATAATCGGAGCAGGATTTTGGCGAAAAGAAAGGGGAATGTATGAAACAAAAAACAATTTATACTGATCCGGGACCGGAAATTAAAGAAGAAATGGAAAATATGGTAAGAATTGACGATTTCTTGCCGAGCCCTGAGTTTCTTATGTCTTTGAGAAAAGGAACAAGGACGGGTGAGCCTATTGGAAAGTTTGGACTCGCTGAACCTTCAGGTTTTCCTGTCCGGTAAAGCAGTGGTATTGTAAAATAAAGTAAGGAACTACGCAATGAAAACGCACGACAAAAAAGAACAAAACAAAAAAATAGAACTTCTTGCCCCTGTAGGCACGATTGAGGCGTTTCACGCGGCGCTCGACGGCGGAGCAAACGCGGTATATTTGGGGCTGGGAAACTTTAACGCAAGGCAGAGGCAAAAGAATTTTACCCCGCAAACGCTGTCGTTTTTAGTTCCATACGCGCAACAAAAGGGCGTAAAGGTCTATATTACAATGAACACCCTCGTAAAAGACGGCGAAATCCCTCTGTTTTGGAACGATTGCGCCGCTCTCAAGCAAATTAAACCCGACGCGCTTATTGTGCAGGATTGGGGAATGGCGGCGATTTTACGCAAATATCTGCCCGAAATGCCGCTTCACGCAAGCACGCAAATGGCAATTCACAATAGTATGCAAATGAAATTCGCGCACGATTTCGGCATATCGAGAGTAGTTCCCGCAAGAGAATTAACGCTTTCGGAAATAAGAAAAATAAACAATAAAGCCCAATGCGAGATAGAACTTTTTGTTCACGGCGCGCTTTGTTATGGTATTTCGGGGCGGTGTTTGGCTTCATCGTATTTGGGCGGCTCAAGCGGAAATCGCGGGCATTGCACTCAAGTTTGCCGCAGATATTACGCGCAATCTCCGCAGAAAAAGGGCTTTTACTTCTCGCCGAAAGATTTTTGGGCGATAGATTACGTCAAAGAATACCAAAATATCGGCATTTCGTCGCTGAAAATCGAAGGACGAATGAAAGGCGCGGAATATGTTTACGAGGTAGTGAGCGCTTACCGTGATTTTATCGACGAAAAAATTGACCTCGATACCGCAAAAGAACGCCTGTCTCACGATTTCGGGCGGCAAAAATGCACCTTTCTGCTTGAAGGTGTGGAAAGCGTTGGCGTTGTTTCGGCGGCTCGTCAAGCGGGAACGGGCAATTACGCAGGAAAAGTCGCAGGAATAAACGGCAAAGAAGTAATTTTGGAAACGGATACGTCTTCCGAACTGCCGCAAGTAGGCGACCGCTTGCGTTTTCACACGGTTGAAGGCGTTGAAGGCGAAGTTATAAAGATAGAAAAGGTAATTTGCGAAAAAGACAGCAAACTTATTCGCCTTATTATTGAGGAAAATTTCAAAATAGACAACGACGGCGCGCTGTTCATAATTTCGCGGCAAAATCCGAAAATAAAAGAGTGGAAAACGCGCAAAATCAGTGTTTCTCCGCGAAAATTCGACCCTAAAAAGACAATCCCCGCAGGAAAAATAATGTCCGAAGTAGATGGCTTCGACAAGCCCGGCAACCATAAAACCGCAGGAAAAACTAACACTGCAAAACCGCAATTATATTTGCGCGGCGACAGTGTTGAGTGGCTTCGACAGTTCAAAAACAACAAAAACGCAAGTTATATTTTGAGCGTTTCAAAAGAATTTTCAAATATTGACATTGAAAAAGAAAAACTGAGTAATTTTGTCGGTCAAATTATTATAGCTCTCCCCCAATTTATCCCAGAAAACGACATTTCTTTTTGGAAAACGGCAATAGAAAGCTACAAAAAACAAGGAATTTCCAAATTTATGGTTTCAAATATCGGCGATAAAGAGTTTTTTACGTCAAACGACAAAGTTTTTGCCGATTATCCGCTTTGGACAATAAACCGCTGGACTCAAAAAATGCTTGACGACAACGGTTTTGCGGGCTTTTCTTACTCGCCCGAAGACGATATTTTGAACTTAAAAAGAACAGGAAGCAGTCGCGGACTTTTCCCTGTTTTTATGAAAGTGCCGCTTTTTATATCGCGAGTAAAACCCGTTTTACAAGACGGAAAAAGCGCAGTTGATATTATGGGTGAAAAATTCACGGGTAAAACCGCAGGCGAAATATCTTATGTTTTAGGCGACTCCCCCTTGGGCTTAACGCACAGAATAGACAAATTGCAAGAATGCGGCATAAACAAATTTGTCTTGGACTTCTCATTTTTGCCCGCAAGCGACGTCTCGCTTTTCAGAAACGCAATAACCGCTTTCGAGCGCCGAAAACGCGTTGACGGCAGTGTTTTGTTTAATCACAAGGGTGGGATGAAGTAAGAAGATTTTATATAAAATACTATATGACAACCGTCGCCATATAGTATTTTTACGGAAAATTTAAAGTAAAAATTCAGAAACTCGGAGCAAAAATGGAAATATCTGTTGGTGTAATTATGGGAAGTTCTTCGGACTGGGAGACAATGAAACACGCTTGTCTTATCTTGGAAGAACTGAAAATTCCTTACGAAAAAAAGGTAGTTTCGGCGCACAGAACGCCCGATTATATGTTCAAATACGCCGAAGAAGCGGCAAATCGCGGATTAAAAGTGATTATAGCGGGAGCGGGCGGCGCGGCGCATTTGCCCGGTATGGTTGCCGCAAAAACCTGTTTGCCTGTAATCGGCGTGCCCGTGCAATCCAAAGCGCTGAACGGGCTTGATTCTCTGCTTTCCATTGTTCAGATGCCGGGAGGTATTCCTGTCGCCACTGTTGCAATCGGCGTTGCGGGCGCTACCAACGCAGGACTTTTGGCGGCGCAGATACTCGGCGCATTCGACGGTAAAATTTACGAAAAGTTGCTTGACAGGCGCGCGCAATTAGAAAAAACAGTTTTGGAAAGCGAGTTGCCATTATGAAAAATAAAATAATTATGCCTTACAAAACCATAGGAATTATCGGCGGCGGACAATTAGGCAGAATGATGTGTCTTGCGGCAAAAGCGATGGGATATTATGTAGCAGTGCTTGACCCGACCCCAAATTGCCCCTGCGCGCAAGTCGCCGACGTCGAAATAACGGCAAACTACGACGACATGGAAGCGATAAAAAAACTTGCCGAAATCAGCGACGTTATTACTTATGAATTTGAAAACATAAGCTACGACGCTCTCGCCTACCTCGAAAAACACGCATATCTTCCGCAAGGAAGCGAGGTGCTGAAAATCAGCCAGCATCGTTTCAGAGAAAAAACCGCAATAAGCAATATGGGCATTCCCGTGCCGAAATTTATTCTTATAAACGGCGTTGAGGACTTGGAAAAAAACGTTTTTTATCCGAGCGTGCTTAAAACTACTATGGGCGGCTACGACGGAAAAGGGCAGGCGGTGCTCAAATCCGAAGCCGACCTTCCCAAAGCAATAGCAATAGCCGAAAAATACGAGTGCATTTTGGAAGAATTTATGCCTTTTTCCAAAGAAATATCGGTAATGGTCGCACGAAGCACTCAGGGTGAAACGTCCGTTCTTCCCGTTGCCGAAAACGAGCACAAAAATAACATTTTGCACAAAACTATTGTTCCTGCGCGCATATCGCCCGAACTCGAAGCGCTTGCCCTGAACCACGCGCACAAAATAGCGAACGAGCTTAACGCTATCGGCATACTCGCGATAGAAATGTTTGTCGTAAACGATAAAATATACATCAACGAAATTGCGCCGCGCCCTCACAATTCGGGGCATTATTCGATGGACGCGTGCGAAACAGGGCAATTTGAACAGCACATAAGAGCTGTCTGCGGTCTGCCTTTGGGCGATACTCATTTGCATACGCCCGTTGTAATGGTAAATATTTTGGGCGACCATCTGAATATGGAGCAATTAGATAATCTTGCGCCGTATATGCCGCTTCTGAAAAGAGGAAAACTGCACCTTTACGGCAAAGCGGAGGGTAAAATCGGACGTAAAATGGGACATTTGAATATGCTTGGGGATATTGACGAGAGTTTGCGTGAAACAGAAATTAGTGGAATTTGGAAATAGTAAAAATTTTTTGCGAGGTAAAAGGGAGGTAAAATATGATTGAGAGCACTTATGTAGCAAGACAACCAATTCTTAACGGGAAAGGCGAACTGTGGGCGTATGAATTACTGTTTCGCAGTTGCGACCCCCAAGGCAGCGCCAACATTGTTGACGCAACTTCGGCTACCGCGCAGGTTTTGCACAATTCAACGCAGATTGGCGTCAAAAATATCATCGGAAACAACAAGGCGTTTTTTAACTGTAATCGCGATATTCTTTTGGACGACGTCGTACAAATATTGGACAGAGATGTTTTTGTTCTGGAAATTTTAGAGGACGTAGAACTTGACGACGTCGTAGTTGCCGCAGTGAAAAAACTGAAAGAGCAGAATTTCATAATTGCTTTGGACGATTTTGTCTGGGACAAGGAAAACGTAGATAGAGCAAACAAAGTAATCGACTTGATAGACATAATAAAAGTTGATTTAATGTTAACGCCGAGAGAATTTTGGCAAAAAGCGGCACAGTATATAAAAAAGAACGGAAAAATCGCCCTTGCCGAAAAAGTAGAAACCGCGGAATGCTTTAACGAATGCAAAAAATACGGCTACGATTATTTTCAGGGTTATTTTTTCGCCAAACCTCAGGTATTGCAGACCCAAAAAATATCAACAACAACAATTACGACAATGAGTTTGCTCGACAAAGTCCGAAGCGAAAAGCCGACCAAAGAAATAGAAGCCGAATTTAAGCAGTCCCCCGAACTTTCGCTTAACTTGCTCAAACTTATAAATTCATCGGCGTTCGGTTTAAGAAATCCTATATCTTCGCTCTCGCACGCTATTGCAATGTACGGAATAAAAAATCTGGAAAGATGGCTTATGCTTTTACTCTACGCTCAGCGCGAAAGCGGCGGAATGAAAACCGATTCTCCGATTTTCGAGCACGTAATTATGCGAGCCTCCGCAATGGAAAACATAGCAAAACTCTGCCCAAAAAGCAAAAATTCAACAGAAAAAGCATTTCTTGTAGGGCTTGTAAGTTTGATGGACACGCTTTTTGGCGTAGCGATAGAAGAAATTCTGAAAGAATTTAATTTCGACGAAGAGATAAACAGCGCGGTTTTACGCCACGAAGGCATTCTCGGACTTATCCTGAAAACAGTATCGGCTTACGAAAGCGATAACCCCGAAGTGCTGAAAAATTCAATCTCCGAATTAGGAATTACCACCGAAGAATTTTCAACGTGTATAAAAAATGCTTTTGAGCAGAGCCATTCTCACAGGAATGTGTGAGGGTTTGTTATTTATTTGGGGCGTAGCGATACGCCCTATCTCACTCGAATGATATTTCCTTGTACGAATTGTTGCCCGGGCGGATTTTTTGTTTCTACGTTTTGAATTCTGTTTTGATTTGCGCTGACTTCTAAAATTCTTGTAGTTTCGGGAGAAACCGAAATGTTAAACGTTCTTTCATCTAAAGTTCTCCACCTTGCGCCGTCTCTTGAAATGTAAGACAAAACTATTGTATGTTGCCCGTTTCTCAGAACAAAATTTTGCATTGCATTCGGTTGCATTCGAGTTGCAAAAATTCTGTTGATAGACACATTTATATAGTGATTTCCCACGCCTCTCGTATCTATAATCATAAGCGATTCGCCCGATACCACGTCTTGCCGCGTTATTGTTGAAATTCCCTCGCGAACGGGCTGAGGAGCAGGTCGGGGCGCTTCGGGCGCGGGTGGTGGAGGCGGAGTTTGCGCGGCAAATGTTTTATCCAAAACTCTTCTTCCGCCTGTGTAGTTTATATCCCAAATATGCGGCTCAAATCCCGTTGCTCTCACTCTTATCGACAATCTTGCGTGCGGCGCATTTCTGTGAGTGTAAGGCGTTCTTCCTACAAATTCGTCGTTCACAAAAACCAGCGCGCCCGACGGCGTTGTGCTAATCACAATTTCGTCTTGCGGCGGTGAGACAGGCGCAGTTTGCACAGGAACGCGAACTTCTCTTTCGACAATTCGTTCGACAATAACAGGTCTTTGCGGCGGCGCTTGAGTTTGCGCGCCCTGCAACTGCGCTAATTGCAAATTCAGCAAATTTATTATACTGTCTCTTTGCGCTATTTCTCGGTTATGCCTAGCCGCAAGTTCGGAATTTGTCCGCCTTAATTGATTGATTTGTCCTAAATATTCAGTGTTTTGCGCTCTGTACTCGTTAATTTCGGCAAACAAAAAATTTTCATTTCTCTGCGCTCTGTTTCTCAAGCCCGAAATTTCTCGGTTAAGATTTTCGACTTGCCGCATAATTTCTCGGTTTTTATTTTCCAAAGCTCGCATTTCCGTCGTGTTTAGCAATACTTCGTTCGCCCTTTGAGATACTTCGGAAGGATTGACCTCCATTTTTGCGCGGATAAAAAAACGATGTCCGTCCCAGGTCTCGTTCAATATTTCCATTCTTACCATACCGGCGGCGATAGCGGTAATTCTTTCTGAAAAATTATCGTAAATAAACTCGTTATGGCGCGATTCCGTATGCAATCTTTGTTCTGCAATAACCACTTGACCGATTTCCTGCAACAAAAGCGCGCGCATTTGGTCGGTAGCGTTGGCGCGCGCCGAAACTCTACTGTCCTGCTCACTCGCAATATAAGTGTACTCGCGAATAAACTCACGCGGACGGGCAAAAATTAAAATTGGTACCAATATCAGTAAAAATAATCCCCAAAACACCGTTTTTTTCAAAAGAAGCTCCTTTAAATTTCAAAAATCACATAAAAAGATTGCCGGCTACCACGCGCGCTCTTCCAATACCTCCGAACAAATTACGCGAATTTCTGTTGTTATTCAAAACTGTGCCGCTAAATTGATTGCTTATTACGTTTTTTCTATCAACATAACCAACTAATCCGCCCACCCTTTTTCTGCCAGAAATTCTCGCAAAAACCAAATTTTCCGAAATATTACCGTTTCGACTTTTTGCATACCCTGCTATTCCGCCTACGTATCCATCGCCGATAACAATACCGTTTACAGCATTGTTTATTATACTTCCGCAACAAATATAGCCTACTATTCCTCCTGTATATTTGTCGAAATTTCGTATGTAAAAATGACTTAACGCAAGATTTTGAACAACCGCATTACTGTTATTTATGCGCCCAAAAAAACCTTTTTGACCGCTTCTGCGAGAATTTATATACATTCCGTAAACAAAATGGTTGTTTCCGTCAAAAACTCCGTTAAATCTATTTATGGGAATCCACTGATTTCGAGGTGAAAAAACATTCCAGTTTTGCCAACCTGTTGTGTCGTTAAGCCAAATATCGGCAGTTAATCTTATAGTTTTTCGGTTAAAATGATTTCCGCCCGCTGTCAACTGCGCCAGTCCTGCCAACTGCTCCGCCGTCGAAATAAAAAACATTGTATCTCTCGAATTATACCAAGAAATATCGGCGGTACCGTTCCAAATTGTCGGTTGAGCGAAACCAATTATTGCCGCCAAAAATAAAATCGTCAAAATTTTAATGTTCATTATCATTCCTTTTAATTAAATGTTCTCGCAGAAATTGCTGTACTCCAGCTACTATTTCCGACGTTATTTTCTGCTCTTACGCGAAACCAATATGTTGTATTGCGAGTCAAACCCGTAATATTAACAGCGGTACCGGTTAAAATAGGATTAGTCAAACCGCCCCAAGGTCCCGAAGATGATGTTGCAACCTCTACCCTATAATGCGTAGCGCCGGACACCGCATTCCATTGAACACGAATACTTGTTGTCGATTGCGCAGAAGCCGAAACGCCGGTTGGAGTTGTCGGAGCAACGTTAGTTGAGGCGCTTGTAGTTGCCGAAACCGCGTTTGACCTTGCGCTTTCGCCGCGACTGTTTTCGGCGGAAACTCTGTAATGGCGCGTTGTCGAAGCAGGAAGTCCGGTATCTGTAAAAGAGGTCGATGTTGTGAAATTTACAAACGAAAAAGTTCCTGTTGCAGTAGTCGAGCGATATATATTGTAGCGAGTTGCGTCGCTGACTGCATTCCACTGAATTCTTATACTGCTTGACGATGTCGCCGATGCAAAAACGCCTGTCGGAACAGAAGGAATAGCGCCTATCCCATCGCCGCCTAAGCCGTCTGCAATAGTTGGACCATAAGGCTCAAGCGAGCAAGATAAAAGCAGACCTAAACTTAATGCAAAAAAAACAATTTTAATCTTTTTCATAATTCGCACCTTTCCTTAAAATGTAAATGTCATTCCGACATTCCACACGAACATCGCTGTAAAACCGAATGTATCGTGGTTGCCTCTCAAACGATCAAAAGTGTTCGTTTCCTCGCGGATTCCCATTAAACATTTAAGTCCAAACGAAACAAATGTAGGGTTATAGCCAAGAAGAAATTTCATACTCGGACCGCCAAATACCCAATTATTTCTTACAACATCGTATCTTCGCGTATTTATCTCCCAAAGACCAATGTCTGTTCCGAAATTAAATCTGAATATCTCACTTTTGAGAGATGTTCTTCCTAAAAACGAACCAAAACCTATATTTCCCTGACCGTGATTAAATATTCCGTAAACCGTAAATCCGCGCCTTCCGTTTATGCCGCCGATTTCTAAATTCATACTTGGAGGCGATATTGCCTCTTCCTGATAAAAATCGCTAAATTGCTGAAATCCGCCGCTTAACCAAAAGTAATTTTTATGCCTTTCGCTATTTTGCCGTACATCTGTCAGAGTAATAGAAGTCGGCGCTGTCGCTGCTTGCTGATTTTGCATACCGCCTCCGCTCATTTGAGCTTGCATTCTTTCTCTTGCGCTTAGATTGTTTTGATGATTTTGCGGCGGCACTGCAGGCGCGGGAGTATAGGTCGTTGCAACAGTCGGAGCAATCGCTATATTTTGCTGTGGCTGTTGTTGCGGCGCAAAGTTTGTACCTGTCAAATCCGCCAATATTTCACATTGCGCCACATTGAGCGATTGCATACCAATAATGCTTCCATCCGCAGTATTTAACGCCTGAACGCGAAATCTGTAATTCCCGCCCAATCTCGAAATACTTCCTAAAATAACGCCTATCGCACCAAGTCGTCTTCCGATTTCAAGCGCCGTAGTTTCGTCAATCATATTCAAATCTGTAATTTCTTTTTCTCGTAAAATATTATGGAGACGAGTTTTATCTACCAATGAAAGCCGTGTATTATTCATAATATACATATCGCTTTCGCTGATAATATAATTCGACAAATTTCTACTCTCGGATTCTATATTAAGGATAACAACTCGTGTTTGGGATGGTAATCTATTGGAAAAATGCTCCATACTTTCGGCGATTGCTTCATCAATCGTCAATGTTTGTCCGTAAGAACAAATGTTAAAAAATAACGCAAAGAGCGCAACTTTTACAAAACCAAAATTTCGACGAAGATTTTCAGGCGCAACTATCTCCCGACTGACCGACTGACCGACTGACCGACTGACCGACTGACCGACTGACCGACTGACCGACTGACCGACTGACCGAC
>WRAZ01000050.1 GCA_009779925.1 Chitinivibrionia bacterium | reverse complement strand
TTCATTTTAACCTCCCGAGGTTTTTAATTGGTTTATTTTGTCAGTGAATTATTGTGTTTTTACATACTCCTATCCCCCGACGAAAAGAAAATACGTTATTTCCCATAATTGATATTATGTAAAGTAAAATATTTGTTTCTCCCTCTATTATCGGCAAATAGTATTTTGTTTTTGAAATTATTGGTTATTTATTATTTAGTTATTTGGAGTTATTTTATGAAATCTATAAAAACGTTGGGAATTTGTTTTGGCGCCGCTACTGTTCAATATGTCAGATTGGCAATTACTGATAAAGGAAAAAAAATAGAAGCATTTGGGCGAGTGCCGCATGACGGCGACCCAAAAAGTGTTGTTCTTAAACTTCTTACGCAAAAAGATATGACGAAAGTCGATAAAATCGCGATTACGGGGCGAGCATTTCGCTCCTCGGTTGACCTTTCTGCAATATCCGAGCCGCAAGCCGTGGAATGTGCGCTTCGCGAAATATATCCGTGCGGGCAATTTCCGCAACTCGTAATAAGCAGCGGCGGTGAAACGCAATTGGTGTATGTCATAAACTCAAAAGGCGGAATAAACACCGTTCTTTCGGGAAATAAATGCGCTTCCGGAACAGGTGAATTCTTTTTACAACAAATAAGACGTATGGGGCTTACGCTCGACGAAGCAATCGCTCTTGCAAAAAAAGGAACGCCGCATAAAATTGCAGGACGATGCAGTGTGTTTTGTAAAAGCGACTGCACACACGCGCTAAATAAAGGCGAGCCGAGAGAAAATGTCGCGGCAGGACTTTGTATGATGATGGCGGATAAAATCGGCGAACTTGTTAAAGATATGGAAAGCGAAAAAGCAACCATTGTCGGCGGTGGTTCGCTCAATACCGCTATGATAAACATATTGAAAAAGCGCTTCAAAACACTTGACGTTCCCGCGCAATCGGCGGTTTTTGAAGCATTCGGCGCAGCTGTCTGGGCTATCGACAATGACTGCTCTCCCCTGCCGCAAAACATTTCGGACGCATTTTCCGACACGCCGAGTTCGTTTGGTCGCTTGGAACCTCTTGCGAATTATATGAATTTGGTGTCATTCAAGACAATGAAAAACGACCGCGCTAACAAAGGCGACGAGTGCGTACTGGGACTTGACGTCGGCTCCACCACAACCAAAGCTGTGTTAATTCGCAGGTCAGACAGGGCGGTTATTGCGCAAATTTATTTAAGAACTGACGGAGACCCTATTCTTGCGGCACGTAGTTGCTACAAAGCTATAAAAGAACAAATCGGATTTACGAAAACCGAAATCGTCGGGCTCGGAATAACGGGTTCAGGACGGCAAATTGCGGCGCTTCACGCTCTTACCGACAATGTTATTAACGAAATAATTGCACACGCAACAGCGGCAACTTACTTCGATAAAGACGTAGATACCATATTTGAAATCGGCGGACAAGACGCGAAATACACCTATCTTACAGGCGGCGTACCATCGGATTATGCAATGAACGAGGCGTGCAGTGCGGGAACGGGGTCGTTTTTGGAAGAATCGGCGCGCGAAGCTCTTAATATTTTGACCGAAGAAATCGGTGCGCGAGCACTTTTGGGTAAAAATCCGCCCAATTTTACAGACCAATGTTCGGCATTTATTTCGAGCGACATAAAAACAGCAGGGCAGGAAGGAATAGGAAAAGACGACATTCTGGCAGGGCTTGTTTATTCGGTTTGTATGAATTATCTTAACCGCGTTAAGGGAGCGCGTCCTGTCGGAAAAAAGATTTTTATGCAGGGCGGAGTATGCTACAACAAAGCAGTTCCCGTAGCTATGGCAGCTCTTATGGGGAACGAAATTATAGTTCCGCCCAATCCCGGACTTATGGGTGCGTTCGGCGTTGCGCTCGAAACAGCAAACCGTTTGGATTTGTGTTTGTGTCAACCGAGCAAATTTGACCTGAACGAACTGATAAAACGCGAAGCAAAGCGAGAAGGCAGTTTTGTCTGTTTGGGCGGAAAAGAAAAATGCGACCTCAAATGCGAAATCTCGCGAATAAATGTTGGCGGAAAAGTTTTTCCATTCGGCGGAGTATGCAACAAATACTACAATATGCGCCTGCAAAAAGAAGTAGAAGTCGAAAAATTTGACTATGTTGCAATACGCCAAAAGCTACTTTTTGAGGATTTCGGAGTAAAAAATCCGCGTGAAAACGGGAAAACAGTCGGCATTATGCGGACATTCTTGACGCATTCGCTCTACCCTCTTTACTCTAATTTTTTCGACGAACTTGGGCTTCAAGTCGTTCTTGCAGACGAAATTGACCCTGACGGCTTTACGCGAATAGAAGCGGCATTTTGTTTGCCCGCAGAACTTACTCACGGAAGTTTCGCGAATTTGCTCAAAAAGAAACCCGACTACATTTTTTTGCCGCATATATCACATATTCCCGTGAAAAATCCTTCGTCGTTTACAAAAACCTGCGTGTTTATTCAAGGCGAGCCATATTATCTTAAAGCAACGTTTCGCCGTGAAATAGAGGAAAGCAAGACTACTTTGCTCTCCCCTGTTCTTAAAATGGAGAAAGATTATGCAAACCCCGCCGCAAAACGCGAGTTAATCGAAATGGCGGTATCAACATTGAAAATTGACGAGAAAAAGGCGGCTGCCGCGCTCGAAAAAGCGCTTGAACGCCAAAATTCATTTGAAGCAGAACTGCAAAATTACGGACGTAAAGCGCTAAAATACTTAGAAGATACCCCCGACACATTCGGACTTGTGCTTTTTGGACGACCATACAACTCGTTTTCGAGCGACGCCAATATGGGCATTCCGCATAAAGCCGCCTCGCGCGGATATATCGTTATTCCTTTTGATATGCTGCCCACGTCCGAATATAAAGCCGACAAGAAAATGTATTGGGGACTTGGACAAAAAATAATGAAAGCGGCGCAATTTGTTAAGGAGCGTGAAAATCTTTTCGGTATGTTCATAACCAATTTTTCTTGCGGACCCGATTCGTTTGTTTTAAGTTTTTTCCGCAATGTTATGAAAAACAAACCTTCGCTAACATTAGAATTAGACCAACACACGGCAGATGCAGGCATAGACACAAGAATAGAAGCCGCCGTCGATATTATGCAAAGTTTCCGTCGGCTGAATAAGTCCCTCTCCCCTCTCGACTTATCGTCGTTTGTGCAGGCAGTTATGGCAGATAAAAAAATGAAAGTAAAAGCATCCGACGGAAAATTCTATTCGCTTTTTGACCCGAAAGTCGAACTCGTTCTGCCGTCGATGGGACGTTTTGCAACGGAGGCGCTTGCGGCAATATTCAGAAGCATCGGATTAAATTGCCGCGCTCTTCCTGTTGCGGACAAAGAAGTGCTGAACATCGGAAAAAAACATTCCACTTGCAAAGAATGCGTACCTTATATAGTATGTATGGGCGCGTTTTTGAATTATATACAAAACGAGAAAAAAGACAGCGATAAAATCACGCTTTTCTTTATGGCAACCGCCGACGGTCCTTGTCGTTTCGGACAGTATGCCTGTGCAATTACGCAGAACATAGAAAATCTTAAAATAGAAAATGCCGCCGTTTTCACTCTCAGCGACGCTAACGGCTACGGCGGAATTGGAGCTAAAGGAGCGCTCAGAGGTTGGCAAAGTTTCGTTATTTCAGACGTGTTTAACGACATAAAAAGCGTGTTGAGCGTTTGTGCCAAAGACCGCGACAGTGCACTTTTGACATTAGAAAAATGCTGGGTAGAAGTGCTGATGTATCTTGAAGGCAATGCAAAAGGCAGTATAGAAAAAACGCTTGGCAATGTAGCAAAAAAACTCTCGCAAATACCGCTGAAATCCGACCCTGCAAATTCTCCCGTGATTTCGATAATAGGCGAAATATACGTCCGCCGAGATGAATTTTGCCGCAAAAACTTAATCGATTATTTGGAAAACCGCGGTTTTATTGTTAAAATAGCGCCTGTTATAGAATATTTATCTTACAGTAATCACGTAATAAATTCGGGCTTGAGCGACAAAGAAATGAATTTTGCAGATACGTTTTTAGCGCGGATAACTTCAAGTATTCAAGAACGTTGGGAGCGCAAAATTAAAGTAATACTTGCTAAGAGCAAACTGTACAAATTCGAGATGACCGAAGTCGAAAAAACAATTAAAACGGCAGAGCATTTAATCGATGTCAGGCTTCGCGGCGAGGCAATACTCACCGTGGGACTTGGGTTAAGAGAAATTCTGCATTATTCTTGCGGTGTAATATCCATAGGACCTTTCGGCTGTATGCCGTCGCGGGTAGCCGAGGCTATCCTCAAAAAAGAAATGAACGTTGCAGGCAAGGCAAAAATCCCCGATTGGAAAGAAAAAGCGCAGGATTACGCCGAAATCGGAGATTTCCCGTTTTTGTCGATAGAAACAGACGGCACTCCGTTTCCACAGCTGACAGAGGCGAATTTGGAAGCGTTTGTATTACAAGCGCAACGACTTCACGAAATTTTACAAAAAAACAGTTTAAAATAAAGTAAGGAGAAAAAAACAATGACTTCTCTAATTGATACAACGGACAAAGAAGCGCAGAGCAAACTGGGGAAAATATGTGTGATTGCAGGAAACGGGAATTTTCCGTACTTGCTTGTCGAGAGTATGGCAAAAAATAATACGCAGTTTATTGTTGCGGGACTAAACGGATTTGTAGAGGAAAAAGTAAAAGAACTTGCGGAGGTGCACGGAAAATTCATCGAAGTGTTTTTTTCCGATTTTACAAAACTTGTGCGTATTATGAGAAAAGAAGGAGTTTTTACTGTAATAATTATCGGCGGAGTAAACAGAAAAGCTGTGCGGCTCAATAATTTCTATATATTAAAAATGCTCTTCAGGCTTATCTTTTTCAAGAAGAAAAACGACGGAGTTTTCAGAATTATATTTTCGGAATTTGAAAAAAAGGGCTTTCGAGTCGTCGGTATTCAGGACGCTATGCCGTCGCTTTTGGCAAAAAATGGTCTGCTTACGAAAACTAAACCAAGCGCTGAAAACGAAAAAGACATAGAATTTTCTGTTAAAAAATGTAGAGAGTTCGGCAAAAGCGACATCGGGCAATCGATAGTCGTAAAGAACCAAAGAATACTCGGAACCGAAACATTGCTTGGTACAGACGCGCTTATGAAAGAGGCATTTGCCGCCAAAAATGGTGAGGTTGGCGGAATTATGGTTAAATTGGCTAAAATCGGTCAAGAAGAACGCGGCGATATTCCGGCAATCGGATTTAAAACTATTCATCAGTTGATTGATACTAAACTTGACGGAATTGTAATAGATGCCGGCTACAAAACAATTATTGAAGAGAAGGAAAAGCTATCCGAATTTGCTGATGATAACGGTATTTTCATTTTAGCAATTTAGAAAAAACAAAAAACAGAAAAATTTTCTGTTTTTTGTTTTTTCCTTAAAAATCTTTTAGTCCAAAATCACGCCATTCAGAACAAATCGACTGATTGTCGCGTTTGCTTGTCCGCCGATTGCCGTTGTTCCGAGTTTTATTCCTATAATCGTGGTCGGGTCAAACACCGTTCTTATTTGCGGAAAGTTATGAACTACCCAAGCGTGCTGTTTAAATTGCGCGGTATTTGTCGGAGCAAGCGTAAGCGAAACTTCTTTTCCGTTTGTCGGCGGCAAAGTTGTGAAAAAACCTGCGGCAGGATTATACACATACAATTCGGAGTCAGCCAAAATCAACACCAAGGTTTCGTCTGAAGTGTATGTAATGTCGATAGAATTAAAATCGCGCCAATCCGACGAAAGGTTGAACATAATAATTTCAGACCAAGTCCATTTTTCTTCTGCGGGGTTTTCTTCCGCGCGGTTAAAAGTGAAGGTTAAATTTCTTGCCGCATTTCTGAAATTTTCTACGCTTGAGCCGTAAGTGTCGGCGTTTATCACCCAATTATGCGTACCGTCCGCTAAGTCTGAATACAGAATTACAGGCTCTAGAGGCGTCGGCACAAACACGGTCGGTTGCTCTTTGGCTTGCTTTTTTTCTTTAACCGGTTTTGCAATCGGCTCATCTACCACTGCTACCTGTTGCCTCGCGCAACCGATAATTAAAAGACACATCAATGAAATCAAAAAAATCTGCTTCATCATATTAAATCCTTTCAAAAAAGTTTTTGTTTTCTTATTTAAGAACGACGCTCTGCGAAAAAAATCTAAGCGCACTCGCTTCTATTTGGACAATTATTTCTTTTCGGGCGGAGCGGGGAAGTCTGAAAGTTATAGTTTCGCCCGCCACTCTTTTGCGCGTTAATCTTCTGCCGCTCGGGGTAAAAATTGTTATTCGCATATTATCGGCTTCGGGAAGCGTTATCAACATTTCACGCTCATTTACCGAAATTATCGGCGCGGGACCTCGGCTCAACGCTCCGAGAGGCGGTCTTGGCATAGCGGTGGCAGGCGCGGGCAAATTTTCGCTTGCAAAAACAATTTGCGCAAAAAACAAAATATAAAGCAAATGCCTGATTTTCATACATCTTACCCGAAATTATTCGCCAAGGTTATTACTATATGAACAAACGGCGAAACGAACAAAACCGAGTCAAATCTGTCTAAAATTCCACCGTGTCCGGGAATTAAATCGGAAGTGTCTTTCACCGCAAAATAGCGCTTTGTGAGCGAAAAGAACAAGTCGCCGACCTGCGCAAAAATTCCTATAACAACGCCAAGCATTACGCCAAGCCAAATCGGTTCTTGCGGGTTGCCGAAAAGAGCGAAAATTATTGTCATTATCGCAACCGAAAATAAAAATCCGCCGATACTTCCCTCTATTGTCTTTTTGGGCGAAATGTCGCTTAACTTATGCTTCCCGAAAAGCGAGCCGACAATGTATGCCGCGCCGTCGCAGAAAAATATAGCCGTCAAAATCGTTATTAAGCCCAAGTTTGCCGCAAAAAATTGGTTGGTTATCGGAAAAGCCCAAATACTCATAAACGACGGCTCAAGATACTTAAGAAGCGCATCTCCGGCAATACTTAAAAACACCACACCGACAAAAAACAAACTCGCGCGCCTCCATCGAAGCGTCCCTTTTCCTATAAAAAACGCCTCAAACGCAATCAAAAGAAACAGAATATAAAGCGAGTTCTGAAAACTGAGAATATTTACATTAACTATTGAGCCGCACATACTTATGAATAGCCAAATATAGCCGAGCCAAAACCAGTTTTTCCTGAATTTTGTTTTGAGCATTCCAAAATATTCTTTCGCCGCAAGAAGAATAATCAAGAATGCAAGAATAGTCGAAGGATAAATCGGCTTTATTATGCCGTCGAACCTGTCGCCAAACAAAAACGGAAGAAGGTTAATCTGCGAATTTATCAAAAAAAGCGCTAACGGCGCCGCCCAAGCAACAAAAAACATTCGTTTGCCTATGTTTTTAAGCGTTCTCTTCTCGCCTTTATTCTCTGTTTTTTCTTTTTTAATCGTCTTCATCTTCCTTAACCTTTCCAAATCGTCTGTCTGTTTTTGAAAATTGTTCAAATGCTTTTATAAGTTCTTCTTCCTTAAAATCGGGCCAAAGCGTGTCGGTAAAATAAAATTCGGAATATGCCGATTGCCAAAGCATAAAATTACTTATTCGTTTGTCGCCGCCCGTTCGTATTACAAGTTCGGGGTCGCAAATATCGGGAAGATACATATAAGCGCTTAGTTTTTCGATTGTTATGTCGTCTGTGTTCGCCTTTTGCTCTAAGCAGTCTTTCGCAAACAATTTTGCGGCGCGAACTATTTCGTTTCTTCCGCCATAACTTATTGCAAGGCAGAGAGTTAGCCCTGTATTCTTCGACGTTTTATTTATGCTTTCAAAAAGGTCTTTTCTCGCTTTTTCGGGAAGCAAATCCGCATCGCCCATAAGTCGCACTTTCACGTTTTTTTGCATAAGATTCGGCAATTCTTTTTTTATCATTTCCACCAGAAGTTTCATAAGCGCGCTTACTTCATTTGCGGGGCGGTTCCAGTTTTCGCTCGAAAAAACGTAAATCGAAAGGACTTCAAGCCCCAAATTAACGCAACTCTCAACCAAATTATGCGTTGCCTTCGCGCCTTCTTTATGCCCAAACGGACGAGCCAGATTTCTCTGTTTCGCCCATCTTCCGTTCCCGTCCATAATAACGGCGCAATGCTTCGGCACCACCATTTTTTTGTCCATAACTTTCGATTTCTCCAAAATTCAGCACAAAAATACTATTTGCGCAAATAGAAAAGAGACGCAAGGTATTGCGTCTCTGCAAAATATCGAATAATTGTGTAAGAAATCTCGAACCGCTTGCTCAAAATATTACAAACAATTTCCTTTTTCAAATCTGTTTTGAACCACCAGCCAAATTCAGACCAGGCTATCGGGCTCAAAATATATATCACGCATTTACCAAATCCTTCTTCAACGCGGAAAAAGACATGGGTAATAAGTTTGTGCGTCCCGTTTCATAGCGATTTATTCGCGACAAGACCTTCGGGTTTGTTATTTCTCTTTCCTTCAAAATGCGCACATTCTTCACGAACGATATAGAGCTAAAAAAATCTTTGGCGAAAGCCTCTTTTTTATCGACAACATCTAACTCCAATTGACACAGCATAACTCCACCCCCTTTTATAAAAATTTTAAGTTAAAATAATATTTGCCACAACAAATAAGGCGAGAAAAATTCCCCGCCCTTATTAATATCAAAAAAAACGCAAAGTTTATCTACTTACTCCAACCCTCGACGAATAAACAAATCTTCTTCCGCTCTGCCCTACTGCCTCTACGATTATAAGATACGTGCCGCTTGCGACGTATCGTCCGGATTGGTTGGTTAAATTCCAAACGATAGACGTTTGTAGGGGCGACCGCCCCCGGTCGCCCGTGTCGTACGATATATTATTCGGGCGACCGAGGGCGGTCGCCCCTACATCGGTTGCCGTCCATACAACGTTGCCTAATGCGTCCAAAATTCGCAAGGTTATTTGTGCGGGTTCAGGGGTGATTATCGAGATTTTTGCAACGTCGGAGACCACGGAGTTTTCGAGGAGAATGCCGTGGAGACGCGGTTGTGTGTCGGGTCTTGGACGAATAAACGTTCCGCCGTTGTTATCGTTTGCGCCAACGTTTCGCAAAAATGGGAAACCGTTGTTTGTTTCAGAGCTGATGTCCCAAACGCTCTCGAAATCCCAGCCGGTAAATGTTGCGCGGTTTCTTAATTGAGCCGCACTTGTTCCTTCAACGCCAAACAATGGGCAAGGAGTTGCCGAAAATACGCTTTCGATTCTGCTTGCTGACCAATATCCTACGATTCCGCCTACGTTTCGCTGGTTGCCGCTTGCCATTATTGTGCCGTTTATGTAGGAATTTTCAATATCTATGCGGTTTCGCAGAGTTCCTATAAAGCCGCCCGAAAACGTAGAACCCGAAGTTGCGCCTGTTGAGGCGTTTGAGGCGAGAACATCTCCCAAAACAAAGGAATTATTAATATTTACAGAGCCAACCCCCAAAATTCCTGCCCCATATCCGATAAATCCGCCTGAACGGGCTGTGTGATTTAGCCCTGCTGTTGTTGCGGTTGAGGAAAGTGTCGTTAAAACCTCGCCGATAAAATAGGACTCGCTGATGTCTATGCTTGTATTTGCCTGTCCGATTAGTCCGCCTGCAAGTGCTACCGCAGTATTTGTCGTTCCCGAAACTGACGAGCGAATATCGCCCGAAACAGACGAATTGCGTATTGTTACACTCTGCGTTGCACGTCCGACCAAGCCGCCAACAATACTGCCGACAGAACTGTTGGCGGTAATATTTGCCGTTACCGTTGAGTTTTCTATCGTTACTGATCCGTTTGCGTTATTAACCAAACCGCCGAGATTTACGGAAACATTAGAAACACTCGGCGACATATTTCCCGATACCGAAGAGTTTCTTATGGTTACACCGCCTGCTGTGCCGATAAGTCCTATGGAGCCGCTTGTATTTACTCTGACGTTTTCTATTGTGCCGCCATAATTCTCTACCAAACCGCGCGAACTGTTTAGTGTAAGGTTTCTTATTTGCCCGCTGGCATTTCCAAAAAGAGGAGCAGAGGCACCGCTTATTGTGCGACCGGTTCCGTCAAATATTCCTCTGAAAGAATTTGTTGAGGTATTTCCGATTGGCGTCCAAGTTCCGGAAAGCGAAATGTTTGCACCAAGCCGAATAGTGTCTCCCGAAAAACTGTTTCCGGCATTGACAAAATCTCTGAATGCCGCCAAATTCGCTGCTGTGTTGATAGTTCCCGTCCAAAAATGTTGTGTGCCCGTGGTTGCAAAAAGTTCGGTTTCATTGTATTGGATGCCGATTCTTCCGCCGTTTGTTGTCCACCAAATATCCGCGTTTTCGGGTAATGACGTTAAGCCGCAGCGTGGTCTATCTCCTTGCAAAATAAATCTGTTTGTCGGATAAGCAACAACCAAACCGCCGCTTTGATTTGTCGGCATTCGGCTTAACACGCCGCTAACTATCGATGTTCCTTGTGCGGCGACTAATCCGCCGGAAATGTTTATGGCTCCGCTTCCGGCAATCGCTTGTCCTGTTTCGGCTATGATAATTGCTCCATCGCGAACATCTATTGTTCCCGTGCCGGTGCCGAGATTTACGGCGTTTGTTGTTCCCGACGCGGCAACTTTTGCTTCCCAATTTACGGTTGCGCCTTCGCCTATTGTAAGGTTAAGTGCGGCAGTTCGGGCTATGGGCTGTTCGCCGTCGCTTATTATGGTTACTGTTGCGCCGGCAACAACAGATAGTGTTCCCGTAGAAGCAGCAGATACTCGGACAACTTGACCATCCGTAACTGTAATACCTGCCCAATTCACCGTTTCGGAAATTTGTTGAGTGCCGCTTGTTGCCAAAAATTGTGTTTCGTTGTAGAAAATCCCGTTTCTACCACCTTGAACTCCCCAAGAAATGTTTGCGTCGGCTGGTAATGAAATCAAGTCCGTCCTGCTTCCGGGCATAAAAGAACCGCTTGCCGGATATGATACTACTAATCCGCCTGTTTGACTTGTCGGTGCGTGACTAAGCACATTATTGTTGCCAACAATCGTTGTTCCTTGCGCGGCTATTATTCCGCCTGTAATATTTATTATTGCATTGTTTCCGGTAATAGCCTGTCCGGCAGTTGCTTTAATTATTGCTCCTTCGTGAACCTCGAACGTTCCGGTGCTTGCTCCGAGAGATACGGCGTTTATTGTTGAAGAAGTAGTAGTTCTTGCTTTCCATATTACTCTCGCATTCGCGCCAATATTTAAGTTAAGCGGAGCTGTGCGAGAAATCGGATTTTCGCCGTCTGTAACGATAGTTACGGTCGCATTTGCGGGAACGGTAAGAGTTCCAAGTGCCCCCGAACGATTTATTGTAATTATTTCTCCATCGACAGCTTGAAAATTAACTGTTAACCAATCCCTATGCTGTTTTTCTCCGTGGTATATTATTAAGCCGTTAGCGTTAATAGGCCTGTTAATAAATCCGCCATTAATAGCAATGATATTGTTGCCACTCGGAGAGTTAATTGCAAAACCAGTACCTATTGTGCTAATAGATCCTCCATAAATGATAATATTGCTGTTACCTGTTGAATTTATAACGTTTGCAGAACCGGATGTCATATCAGTGTTATGAACAATCTGGCTAATTCTTGCCTCATCGTGAAGCTCAAATGTTCCAGCTCCGGTAATAGTTAAAACAGTTGTACTGGTATTAGATGTAATTCTTGCTTTCCATATTACTACAGCATTGGCACCGATATCTAAAGTTCTCCCTCTGAAACTGCCTAAGTCGGCTCCTTCATTACTTACAATTGTTACCGTAGCGTTTGCAGGAACCCTTATTACGCTAGGATTGTCTGTTCTAAAAAGCGTAATGATTTCACCATCAGTAGCAGCCATATTTGCTATGGTTTGTCCAAACGCAGACACCACAAAAATTACGAACACTATCGCAATTGATTTCAGTTGATTATACATTTTAACCCCCTTTTATTTGTTTCTGTTTTTTTTCGAGACAAAAAACAACGCAAAAATTCTTACGTCGCCCAAGAAAAATTTAGATTTTTTGAGAAAATTATCGCCTGTATGCCTGTATGCCTGTATGCCTGTATGCCTGTATGCCTGTATGCCTGTATGCCTGTATGCCTGTATG
>WRAZ01000049.1 GCA_009779925.1 Chitinivibrionia bacterium | reverse complement strand
TCCGAGCCACGAGGTTATAGCCAAAACCTATTTTACCGAAAATAAACGAGAAAGGAGTATGCCTAACCGTTAGACATACATTTTCTCATTTTCTCGTAAAATTGAATACTGGCTATATTCGTGGCAGAGAAAATGAAAAATTCATTTTTTGTATCAAAGAACAGAGAGAAAATAATATTTATTTGAGAGCGGAGTGGGGGATTATTTTGTTTTTTCAGAATTTTCATATAACATCTTGACAAAGGATTTGGAAATATAGTATATTACTGTTATAGTGCTTATACTAACAAGCATAGTATCCAGCACTTAAAAATGTGTTAAAGAAGTTCGGCTCAAGCAGTCGAACTTCGTTTTTTTAGAAATATCCACTGCAATTTTCTACTATTTGTTTTAATTTTTCGTTGCTTTTCAGCATACCGAAAACGTCTTTTATTTCTTTTTCAAAATTTTGCGATAATTTTTCAGAAATACCTTTCAGTAAATATTGCATAATCAGTATTGCAGAATATAACTTGTTCTTGTTTTCATTGTTTATTGCCAACGCAGGACCGTTTTTCAATGCTCTTTCAAGTTTGTAATCAAACATTACGCCGCTGTGTGCCGCCATATTTCTTATGTTTCTCGTTGCCCTGATATAACAGAGCATAACGTTTTCGTTTCTTATATTGTATTTGTCGGCAATATCTGCTTTTATCTCATTGCAAAATAAGGATTGATAAGTGCTTATTGCATTTCCGAAAGTTACGTATTAAAACATTTTCCACGCAGGGGCATATTTGTCGTTGATGTATTTTTTATGATGTCGCTGTATAATTTTTTGATTTTTTCTTATTTCGTTATATATTTTTCCGTCGAAATTATCTATATAACTTTTTGTCATAATTTTATGGTCTATAAACCAAGTGGGGTTGTCTTTGTAGTAATTCGAGACAAAATAAACCAATTTTGTCCTGAAATTTACTTCTATATAATTTATATATTTAGACAAAATAGTTCTTAAAGCAAAATCAAATTCATACAAAATGACTATTTCTGAAAATTTTGTCCCTTGTTTGTATTGGTGGCTTCGGTTTTCTGTTGTCGGATATGTTTCCTCAAACGGAAAAGCGTAAAATCCCAAGCGGTAATAACCGACATCCAAAAGAATGTTTTCTATGTCTTCTATCGGCATATCTAATTCGCAGCCCCTGTTTTTGTATAATTCTATTTGTTCGTCCAAAGTTGTCGCTTTTTTCACGATTTTTCCTTAATTTATAATGAAATTTTTGTGTTTTTTTTGCATTCTTTGTTTTATTGTTTTGTTATGAGAATGCGTCTTTTCTGTTTTGAAATTCGTCTTTCAATAATTTATAATAAACGCTGTCCAAAAGCGCATTCCACGACGCTTCTATAATATTGGTGGAAACGCCGATTGTTCCCCACGAATTTACGCCGTCCGTCGATTCGATAAGCACCCGCACAACCGCTTCCGTTCCTGCGCTTCCTTCCAAAACACGCACCTTAAAATCCGTTAATTTAATGTCTTTAATTGACGGATACAATTCGCCGAGCGCTTTCGTAAGAGCATTGTCCAACGCATTTACAGGACCGTCGCCTTTTGCTTCCGTTCGGATTTTCGTATTTTTTGCAGCGATTTTTACTCTCGCAGAAGTATATGTCCCAAAATCAGCGTCGTTTTCTTCGACAACCGTAAACGATTGCGCCTGAAACGGCGGCTCAAAATCGCCCATTTCTTTACGGATAAGCAATTCCAGCGTTCCTTGCGCCATCTCAAAATGATAGCCTTTTGCTTCCATTTCTTTAACTTTTGCCAAAACAGAATTAACTATCGGGTCGTTTTTGTCGATATTTTTGTTCAGAATTCCTTTAAGAATTTCCAAAATCGTGCCGCGCCCCGCTTGGTCGCTAACAACAAAATTGCGCGAATTTCCGACCGATTCGGGCGAAATATGCTCAAACGAAACCGAATTTTTACGAACGCCGTCCGCGTGCGCCCCCGCCTTATGCGCAAAAGCGTTATCGCCGACGTATGGCAAATTTGCGCCGTGTCCAAGATTAGCAATATCCGAAACCGCAACGGAAAGTTCTTTCAGTTTCTTCAGATTTTCGGCGGGAATAAGGTTTAGCCCCATTTTTACCTGCGCCGACGGAATAATCGTACATAAATTTGCGTTTCCGCAACGCTCGCCCATTCCGTTTATAGTTCCCTGAACGTGCGTGGCGCCAAGTTGCAACGCCAAAAGCGAATTTGCTTCGGCACAGCCCGTATCATTATGAAAATGAACGCCCAAATCCGCTTTTATTTTTTGCTTCACGCTCTCAAATATTCGTATAAATTCGCTCGGTAAAATTCCGCCGTTGGTATCGCACAAAACCAAGCAGGAAGCCCCCGCCTGCGTTGCCGCTTCAAGCGCTTTTATCGCATATTCGGGGTCGTCCTTGTAGCCGTCAAAAAAGTGTTCCGCGTCAAAAATAACTTCGTCTTTGTATTGCAAAAGATATTCGATACTCTCGGCAATCATATCCAAATTTTCCTGCGGAGTGCAACGAATAACCTCGACCGCGTGAAGTTTCCACGATTTTCCGTAAATGGTGCAAATTCCCGTGTCCGCCGCCACCAAATCGCCGATAAACGGGTCTTCGTCAATATTGGTTTTAGGATGTTTGGTAGAGCCGAAAGCCGCAATTTTGGATTTTATATTAAGTTTTTTAATTTCGCGATAAAACGCCGTGTCAATCTGATTGGTAGGATTGGGCCAGCCGCCCTCAATATAATCAACGCCGAAATCGTTTAGTCGCTCGGCGATTTTCAGTTTATCCGAAAGCGACAAGCCAACGCCCGCCGCCTGATTTCCGTCGCGTAGCGTGGTGTCGTAAACTTTTATGCTTTCACTCATTTTTTGTCCTTTTATTTAATTTTCGTCAGTAAAATAATATTTGCCGCCAACCACCGCCGCAAAAAAAACACCTCGCTAAAAAAAAGCACAGTCGATTTTCGAGGCAAAACCTACTAAGCGACTGCGCTATTGGCAAAAACTTGCCTTTCTGTTTAACCGATTGCTCGGTTGGGATAAATGCCTATTCAAACGTATTGCCGAAAATCGACTATTCGGCTTTCTTTTGAGTTGCGGGAAACACCACACGGAAGCCGTTGTTGTTCCACCTGTTCTCAGGATTGTTGTTGTTGCGATTGGCAACCCTACAATTCTCAGCGTTGTTGTTCCAACTGCCGCCGCGTATTACGCGGTTAGAGCCCTCGGCAATATATCCTTATTTTGACTGCACGGGCGACCGAGGACGGTCGCCCCTACGATTTTCCTCCTTAAATTATATGTATCTGCAAACTCAACAAAGGCGAAAAGCGGTTTTATATGCGCGCAATATTCCTCTTGCGACCAAATGCCTTTTGCTAATTTTTGCTCGTAATATTTGTATTTTTTCGTAAATAATCGCGCTCTGTTTATTGCCTCGTATTGCCCTTTGCCTATGCGGGTGGCAAAACTGTCTTCTATTTGTTGTTTCTCAAAATAATAATGGCAGACGTTTATTATGGCGTGATGCAAAACTCTTTCCGAAAAACTTGCCGCGCAAATTGTGCGCTCTTTGGGGTCATAAACCTTAAAATAATGATAATTTCCGACATCTACTTTTCCTGATATTATTTCGTTATGTAATTTTTTTATGTTTTCATCAAATTTTTTGCGATATTCTATAACTTCGTCTTTTAAGTCTTTGCCTTTGCGGGCTTTGTAAAACGCAAGATGTAAGTTGTTTATGTCAGCAATTTGTTCTATTAGAAAGCCTGCGCGTTTCATTAAAACAACTCCTGTTGGGCATGTTGTAGGGGCGGGGTTTGCCCGCCCAAATTGTCGTTTGTTTGTGTTTTTGGGCAGGCAGACCCCGCCCCTACGTTGTTTATTTCGTTGTTTAAGGGCAAAAAATGTTTTGCCCCTACATTATCCGCATACTTCTCCAGTAAAACTTTTCCGTATTTTTCGGCTTTGTTTTTGCTTATCCCTTTAATTTCAATTATATTTTTTTCGTCGGGGAGGTCTAATTTGGCTATTTCGGCGAGTTCATAATCGTTAAAAACGGTATAGGGCGGAACTGCCGCATTTTTTGCTAGTTCTTTGCGGATTTCTTTGTATTTTTCAAATTTTTGGTATTGTTTCTCGTCTAATATTTTGTGGTAATCGGGCTTTTCGCCGCCTGTAAATGTATTTTCGCTTTGGCGTAGTTTTGTTGTGCCGTAGTCTAAATAGCCAACGCAAAAAGCCCAATAAGCCGCGCCGCCGTCTATTTGATAAAACTTTTTTTCTATATCCACAATGTTATGCGACAAAACAAATTTATCCATTTCGTCAAGTTGAACGCCTTCACTTGGGCGACAAGAAACTACAAAAGTTTTATATTTCATAAAATACTCCTTAAAAAAACACTCAAAAAAAATTGTCGGCAAAGCCGACTTTCCAAAAACCGCCCTTACGGGCGGGGGCGGTTTAGCGCAATGAGGTCTCAGCGGCTCACGCTCGCAGAGCCCACATAACGCCAAACCGATTTTTCAACTCAAAAGAAAGCCGAATTGCATTCGGCAATACGTTTAAATTGCGGGAAACACCACACGGAAGCCGAAGTAGTTCCACCTGTAATCAGGAAAGTAGCTGTAGCGAGAGGCAACCCTACAAAGCTCAGCGAAGATGAACCAACTGCCGCCGCGCAGCACGCGGTTAGAGCCCGTAATAGGTCCGGTAGGATCTACCACAGAAGCCGTTCCAAAATTGCTCCACCAATCACTAGTCCACTCCCAAACATTACCGCTCATATCATAAATTCCCAATTCGTTAGGCTTCAACAAGCCAACCGGTTGCGTACCCTCTGTCGGAATATTCTCCCAAAACCAACCGACTTCGCTCAAATTATTGCTACCGCTGTAAATAAAGCCTTGACTTCTGTTGCCACCGCGAGCTGCAAATTCCCATTCAGCTTCCGTAGGTAAACGTCCGCCGACTGCCTCAGCAAAGGCTACTGCATTAAACCAATTTACACTTTCCACAGGATTGTTGGGGTTGCCGCTGAAAAAAGATGGATTTGTTCCAATTACCGCTTGATATTGCGCCTGTGTTATTGGATATTTACTTATCCAAAAGCCTTGTGTCAGCATTACTTGACGTTCGACTTCTCCCCAACCATTTACATTTGGCCAAATATTGGCGATTTCTCTGTCGCCCATAGTAAATGTTCCAGCCGAAACAAAGGCAACTTCTATTGAAGTGCCGCCTGCGGTTATTGTTTTGGTGGCGCCGTCTTGTAAGCCACCGCCTCCTCCTCCGCCCGACGTGGAATTACCATCGTCTGAACAACCTAACAAAAACAACAGCGAAATAAACAATATCCCGCTCAACAAATGTTTAAACATAAACACTCCTATTAAAAAAAATTTGATAAAAACAATGATTTATTGAACGAGAAATTCTCGCCCGCAAAAGAAATATATTTCTTGATGTAATTAGTCGCCGAAGACCGAAGACCGAAGACCGAAGACCGAAGACCGAAGACCGAAGACCGAAGACCGAAGACCGAAGACCGAAGACCGAAGACCGAAGACCGAAGACCGAAGTTGTTAAATTCTGAAAATGGCTCGAATATAGACATAAAATACGTTTTCGCCAACGCAAAAGTCAAGTGTTTAGTAGTGTTTTGCCAATTTTTCCGCATTTTTTTCGCCCATTTTTTCTTGTTTTTTTCAAAGCAAAATGAAACTTCTCCGCAACAGAATTTTCGTTTTACAACCTTGTTTACTGATGTAAAATAATACTTGCCCGTGATGGAATGATAAGATTTTTTATTTTTTGTGAAAACTTGGTAAAAAAGCGGAATAGTAATTCTGTTTTGTTTATACAACGTTTCCGCTTCTATTATCTTCTCATAAACTCGTCCTATATAAAGCAACATTCTAAGCGGCAAGCGCTTTTATCTCCTCTAACGCCGAATTTATGTCCTCGCCGAACGCAATAATACCCTCGTCGTGTCCGAGCATTACCATAATTCCGTGAGGCGCGCCGATTTTTTTTACCTCGTCCATAACCGCAATCGCCATTTGCGGCGTTCCGTAAGGGATATTCTCGGCGGTGAAATGGAAATCGCCTGTTTTCATAAAGTCAAATAATTTTCGACTGTGAATATGCAGAACACAGTTAATTTTATCATTAGCCGAATAAACCGCGCCGTGGGTCATTGACTCCGAACTTGCCGAAATTGCGCCCTTTGACCAAACTGTGTTTTTTTCGATGTCGAATTTTTCGACAAGACACAGTTCTTTTCGCGACAGATTTTTTATTTCACCCGTCGCCGAGCCTGTAATTACAAATTCGTTGGCAGACGTGCGAAAACTGCAATTTCCGAAACCTATTCCGTTATCATAAACGCCGACAAAACCGAGTGTATATAGGTAATCGCGCGCGCGTATAAGTTCGTCAGCGAGTGGTGAAAACGGTAAATCGATAGCGTTTTCGTGTTGCGCTTTGTATTTTATGTAGCCTTCGTCCATAGTGTTGTTCGGCAAAACATTTTTCTCTTTTATTTGCCCAAGTTGTTTTGCGTTTTGCGAAGTAATAACTTTTCCGCCTTGTTGTTCAATTTCCAAACGGGCATTTTTAGCCACTGCTGCGCCTTTGTAGGCAACAGAAGCGCTTTCTTGTAAATTTTGCGGGTTATTTTTTGCTGACAATTCGGTCGTAGTTGCCTCTGCCAACATATTTATAATCAATTCTAAATTCGTCATATTGTCTCGCAGGTTTTCTTTTTTCAGATTTTTATGATTTTTGTATTGCTTGGTAGTCATTCCGCTCCAAGTTTTAGTCATTAAATCTGTCAAAAAAGCGTATTCTTCACCTTGCTTTACGCCTGATTTATCCCATTCGTCCGTTAATGCTTTGCGAACCTCAATAGATTTTATACGCTGATTTATCCAATTTTCCGAATAACCTAATTTGCGGTAATTTTGAATTGCGCGGTCAATAGAAAGTTCGGGGTCTATTGCTTCGTCAATTCTTTCCCTGCCGACTTTTGCAAGCCACATCTTGAACGGCTCGGCTTTTTTGCTGGGAATAGATTGTATTAAGCGCAAAATTTGTTCTGTGTCGGCGACATCTGTAAGGTATTTTTTGCCGTCAGCGGCTTCCAATTTCAGTTGTTGACAATTTGTCAACAACTCACTTGCGCCCTCTTCTTTTAGCCGCTGTTTAAGTTTTCCCCAATAGAAAGTCGCTCCACGCTGTGTAGGCTGTTCCGTTAAAATCCCCACAACATCGACTACCGAAAACCACCATTTACCCTGCTCTTCGTCCCAAATCGAACGAACATTATGTTTTTCAAATGCCTGTAATTTATTTTCCATATTATCTACCCTTTTTTTCCTGTCTTTAATGGCACAAAAATACCATTTGCCGATTGGTGCGAAACAGAATAATTTCAAAAATAAGAAAGCACACGATTTTTGAAAACCTTCCCACTTTAGTTAAGGCAAATATTTGCTACACCAACTCCCCAACCAACGTCATTCCCGTGCTTTTTACTATTTTCACCTTAGCAATTTTTCCGCCCAAATCATCATCACTGTCCACCAGAATTCGCTTTGCGCCGAAGTCTTGACCTACCCACGAATTTGCGCCTTTTTTGCTCTGCGACATCGTAAAAAGCACTTCAAATTCTCGCCCGACCATTGTCGAATAGATGTCTTTTACGATGTTATTTTGAAGTTCCACGAGTTTTGCAAGACGGGCGGATTTCTCTTTTACGGGGATTTGGTTCGGCGATTTTGCCGCTTCCGTGCCTTCTCTTGCGGAATATGCAAACATAAAAGCATTCAAAAAGCGTACTTCTTCAAAAAGCGAAAGCGTTTCTTCAAATTGCTCTTGCGTTTCATTCGGAAAGCCGACCATTACGTCTGTTGTTATGTCGCAGGCGGGGATTATTTCGCGTATCATAGCAATTTTTTCGAGATATTGTTCGCGGGTGTATTTTCGGTTCATTTTTTCTAAGACTTCGCTGTTGCCTGCCTGAACGGGTAAGTGAATATGCTTGCAAATATTGGAAGTTTCGGCTATAACTTCCACAAGTTTTCGGCTTATGTCTTTGGGGTGCGAAGTCATAAAGCGCAGACGTTTCAGGTTTGGCGTTTGGGCGACTTTTGTCAGCAAATCTGCAAAATCAAGATTTTCGTCATTATCGAAATATGAATTTACGTTTTGCCCCAAAAGCGTTATTTCACTCGCGCCGCTCTCAACCATTTTTTTTGCTTGCGCCAAAATTTCCAACGATTTTACCGAATGTTCGCGCCCGCGTACGTACGGGACTATACAATAAGTGCAGAAATTGTCGCAACCGCGAGTGATAGGCAAAAGCGAACTCCATTCGGATTTAATATTTTGCAATCCTGCCTCAAAACTTCCGAGCGGTAAAAGATATTCGTCAATTTTTTCCTCTATAAATTCTATTTCTGTCGCGCCTATAAGTTTAGTTATTTTGGGAATTTTTTTAGGCAATATTTCTCTGCCGCTCTCTGCCGCGCAACCTATAACCCAAAGAAGCGAGCCCTTTTTTTTGAGCGCGGCGTATTCTCTTATTTGCGCAACCGCCTTGTTTTCTGCTTTTTCGCGAACTGTGCAGGTATTAACGATTACAACATCGGCGTCCGCGACGTTTTGCGCCGCAGAAAATCCGCGGGCAATAAGCAGATTTGTGATAAATTCGGAGTCCGCGCTGTTCATTTGGCAACCGAACGATTTCAAAAAATATTTATGCGTCATCTTTGTTCTCTCTTAAAATTTTTTCGGCGATTTTTGTAAATTTTTCGGGCAAAACTACCGCGCTTCCCGTATTTTTATCGACCGCGACAACTTTCGCCACACCTCGCGTAAGAAGTTTCCCGTCCTGATTAAAGATTTCCGCCTTAAACGCCACCTGAAACGAGCCGACGCTTTCCAATTCCGTTTGCACTGTCAAATAATCGCCGTATTTTGCGGGAAAGCGATACTGTATTTTAATTTCCGTAACCGCAAAAATAATTCCGTCCGCGTGATAATCGTCCAAATCAATGTGGTGCTCGCGAAGATACTCCGTACGTCCGCGTTCCATATATCTCAGGTAATTTGCGTGATAAACAACGCCGCTTAAATCGGTGTCTTCGTAGTAAATTCTGACATTAACTATACTCATTGCTAAGTTTCCTCCAAATTGTCGAGCGGCTTATTCCCAAGATTTTAACCGCTTTCGTGTAATTATTTTTACATTTTTTCAATACAAATTTAATATACGCCGTTTCGACATCGCTTAAAGTAAGCGTAGAATTTACGCAGAATTCATCGCCGTCGCCGGTTTGGTTTTCCTCGGTATTTTTATTATGCTCGTTCTCAAATTTCGGCAAATAATCGAGCGGCTCGTCGTTGTATTCTATTAAGCCTTTTTTGTCGAGGTATTTTTTTTCAATATCTTTTTGCAGGTATTCGGGCAAATCTTCAAACAAAATTATGCCGTTTTCATTAACGACGGCGGCGTGTTCTATAATATTTTTTAATTCTCGGATATTTCCCGGATAATCATACGCCACAAAAGCAAACTGAGCGTCGTTCGAAAATCCGCTAAATCGCTTATTTAGTACTTGCGCCTGTTGCTCTATAAAAAGCGTTATCAAATACGGAATACTATCTTTTCGCTCCCGAAGCGGCGGCAAAGTTATCGAAAAAACGTTGAGCCGATAATACAAATCCTCGCGAAATTTTTCTTCTTCTATCAGTGTTTTCAGGTTTTTGTTGGTCGCGGCGATTATCCTGCAATCCGATTTTCTGTCAAAGGTATCCCCTACCCTGCGAAATGTTTTTTCTTGAATAAAACGCAGAAGTTTTACCTGACAATTAAGCGGCAAGTCGGCGATTTCGTCCAAAAAAAGCGTTCCGCCGTCCGCTTCTTCCACCACGCCTGCCTTATCTGATATTGCTCCCGTAAACGCGCCTCTTTTATGCCCGAACAGCTCGCTTTCAAATAAATTTTCGGGAATTGCGCCGCAGTTTATCGCAATAAATTTTCCTTCATATTTAGATAATTTATGTATTATTTGGGAGAAATATTCCTTACCCGTTCCGTTTTCACCGAGCATTACAATGTTTGCCGACGACGGCGCAACTTTTATGCAAAGCTTAACAACTTTTTGCATTGCAAGACTGCTTCCGGTCATCTCAAAAAGCGTTTTGTAATCATTTTCTCGATTTTTTTCATCCGAATACGCCATTTTTATATCCCCAAATTGTATATTTGTATTAAAATTTTAAGGTAAAATTACTATTTTGAGGATAGCAAATGTCAAAACTTATAGCTTTTTGTACGATTTTTCTTGTAATTGCAGGTATTTTCACGGCGATATTCTTTATAAGCGTCCCAAAATCGTTGAAAATAATGAAAGCAGGGATAGTCGAAGCAGGGCAAAAAAACGGAATTATCATTGAAATTCGCAATTCGAGGGCTAAATTCCCGAACAAAATTGAGTTCAGCGATATACAAATCAGTGATTTTTCGCAAAACTTTAACGCGACGATAAAATCTTGCCGTATTGATTTTTATTTCGGCGGATATATCAGAGCCGTTTTGAGAAGAATTACAATGGGCGAAACAATTCACTTGCAGAACTTTTCACAAATTGCAATTTTGCAAGGGATAGACCTGAAAATCGCTGAAAACCAAATTTTTACCAAAGCGCAAGGCAATATATTTTTTGAGACGCAAAAATACGAAATTACGGCAAATAATTTTAATGATTTCGGTTTTGAAATAAAAAATTTCAGCGCCTGCGGAGAACTTATCGACAGTGCGCTTATCAGTATAAATTCTAATTTTCAGATACCCGATAACGGCGAAATCGATATTAACGGGTTCCTTTTTTTCGACAGTCTTCTAATTTTCCAAAACCCAGAAATTGAAATAAGAGGTATTGAAATCGGCAATTTATTTCCGGATTTGAATGTTTCGGGAACTTTGGCGGCAGAAATAACCCCTTACGCTGACGAATTTACTTTAAATGCGGAATTTCTTCAAAATATAAAAAATATTGAGGCAAGCGCTTCGGTTTCCATAAACAATTTCAGAGACAGCGGAAACAGGTTTACCAAGCAAATTTTGTCAGCATTGGCATTTGTCGGAATAAACAGTTTGGATTTTGCCAATGTGTCGGCAGACATCAAATATTCGCCGTCAAAAATCGTTATTAACGACTTTATGGCAGACAATTTTCGCTTCGCAATTCTAGCTGATGGGCGTTTTTATCCTAAAAGTTCAGAGTATCGATTCTCGGCAGGCATTCGGTTTTCGCCTGCTATGAGGTCAATAATCGAAAGAGGAATTTGGGAAGCGATGACTCCTGACATTCCGCAAAATGAAGGAAGATTTTTAGGCGCATCCGTCTCGGGCAAAGGTGAAAACATCTCTATTTCGTTCGATGACCAAACTTTCAGAAGAGGGATAAATACACTTTTATCGTCAATTAGAGATATTTTTCGGTAATTGTTATAAACAATATATTATTTTATTACAATAACTTTATAAAACGGAGGTTTTTAATGGATTGGGAAGAAGTAAAAAAGAACGTGCAAAAAGGCGCGGAAATCGCCGCAGAAAAAGTTTCGCAATATTCACGCATAGCGAAGCTCAAAATGGACCAACTTATTCTTAAAAGAAGAGTTGAGAAAAATTATATTTCCGCGGGCTTGCGCGCGTACGAATATGTGAAAGACAGCAAAGAGGAAGCAATTCCCGCATCTTTGATTGACGAATTCGTACAGGAAATTGACAAATCGGTGGCAGAAATCGAGGACTTGGACAGAGAAATTGAGAAAATAAAAGAAGAAGCAAAGAAAGATAAAGACGATGCTGCCGGCGAAGTCAAGTAGAAAGTAGCAGGCATTTAGTTTGAGTGGTAAATTTCCGAAAATAATTTTTCTTCACAATAAAAAAACAAAGTGGGGCAGCTTAATTTTACGAGCGCTCATTTTGTTATTTTCCATTGTGATTATCGCTTTCGTTGTAATAGGGATTTATATTTTCAAGGAATATAGAGAATTGCCCGGAATTTTGTCGCAAAGAATAGAGATAACGCAGGATAGAAACAATTTTTTATCCGACGCAATAGAACGGTTAAAGAAAAACATTAACGACAATGATGCTTTGGAAGAAAGATTAGAGCAATATTCCCAACTTTTGCATCCCCTACGTTCAGCTAAAATGAAGGATTTGGAAAATTCTGTGATAATGAAGTTTTCGGTCTGCGGTCTTTTGGAATATTCTAATTCAATTTTGGAATATTTTGCCGAAATAGCCGATAATGTTTCTACGCAAAACAATATTTTCAGAAATTACCCATTGATTTTTCCATTTATGCAAAATGCAAGAATTGTTTTAAAGAGAGCGTTCAGCGCCGAAGAAGACCAGCTATGCCCTTTTACGGGAGCAATGCGAACTCATCTCGGAGTTGACCTTGCCGCCGAACTTAATACGCCAATATACGCCCCTGCCGACGGAGTGGTTTCTGCTGTGCGAGACGATATATATTTCGGCAGAACTTTACGAATAAGGCACGCTAATAATTACGAGACCTTTTATGCGCACTTAGGTCTTATTTTAGTAAGAGCCGGACAAAATGTAAGTCGCGGAACACAAATAGGCACAGTAGGTCAAAGCGGTTGGACAACAGGTCCTCACCTACATTTTTCCATAATAAGAAACGGAGTTTACGTTGACCCGCTACTATATAATTTTACTTTGCTTTATGGCAATTAACAGCGCTGTTTTTGCCTTTGTCGAAAACGAGACAGCGCCGCAAAGACCGCATAATTTTCGCAGAGAAAGAGGCAGAGCCGATACGCAATCGCCTTTTACAATCGGAATTCAAAGCGATTTGCTGACAAAAAGGCAACAGCTAATTTTGGGAATAGTTGTTTTAAACCAAAGATTTCACACGTTTCGAGAAGAGGGATACGCGCATTTACTTCGAGAACTTTTAAGAATTACGGAATTTAGTAGCGAAGAGGCAATACAAATAATAAATCAATATATGAACAATCCGGAAAAATGGCAGGCAGATTTATCGGAAATACGAGAAACCTTGCTTGCGACAGGAACAAATAATGACGAATAAATATACAAAACCAAAAGAAAAAATAATTCTTCGCGAATACGATGAAAAACTCGTTTCCAAAGTTGAAAGCGCGCTGAACGTATCGACAATGTTCGCTCAAATACTTGTGGGGCGAGGACTTGCCGACTTTGAACAGAGCAAAGATTTTTTTAATCCCGCCCTCGAAAACTTACACGACCCTTTTTTGTTTGAGCAAATGAACGCCGCCATTCAGCGTATAATTATGG
>WRAZ01000048.1 GCA_009779925.1 Chitinivibrionia bacterium | reverse complement strand
TTGGAACGCTTAGTGTTCCGGTCGATGTGGCAGAAACTCGTATAACTTCGCCGTCTTCAGCGGTTCCTGCCGCCCAATCTCTCGGTTGAACAAGTCCAATAGTTACTGCGAACGAAGTCGTCGCAAAAATTGCGAGTATTATTACAATTGATTTTAGTTGCTTAGTCATTATTTTCTCCTTTTATTTGTTTTTGTTTTTCCATTTCGTTTTTTATCCGCTTGTGAAAATAAGGGCAAACGGTTCGACTATGCTCGCTGACTGTTTTGCCCTTACAGTATAAAACAATTACCTGCTCACGCCAATCCTTGTCGAATATACAAATCTTCTGCCGCTGATGCCTGTTGCCTCAACAAGCACCAGATACGTGCCGTTGGCGACAAAACGTCTTGCTTGGTTTTGCAAATTCCACGAAATTGTTTCATCGCTTCTGTTGTTTGCTTCAAACACAACATTGCCCAATAAGCACGGCATCACGCGCTATAGGCTGCTCGCCATCGCTTATAATTGTTATGGTTGCTCCTTGAGGAACAGTTAAAGTTCCTCGTGTAGCGGCGGCTGAAACTTGCGTTGCTTGCCCGACACCGGTAGAAAATGAAAAAGCACCTATTCTTATTCGTTCCCCGTCAACAGCGGTAAAACTTCTTGTAAGCCAATTTGGGTTATTACTTACTTGTCCGCCGTTGATTATTGCTGCCGCAGCAAGATTATCGCTCAATGCTCGCCCCGCAGTTGCCCTTACAACTCCGCCATTTACCGTAATGGCGGCATTGTTGTTTGTTGAGTTAATCGCCATATCGCCCGACCTGCCTGTTATGCTAACTTCGCCACCCAAAACAGTAATTCTTGTCGTGCCGGTCAAACTTATGGCGTGTCTTGCAGTAGTGTTATCATTTGCCGCACCCGCAGGTCTGCCGGCGTGTCTGATTATCGCGCCCTCGTGAATTTCAAGCGTTCCGCCGCTGTTGCCAAGCGATAGTGCGTCTGACACACTTACGGTAGAAACTCGTGCTTGCCATCTTACCGTTGCACCTGTGCCTATTGTAAGATTAAGTCCCGCAGTTCGAGAAATCGGCTGTTCGCCGTCGCTTATAATTGCAACCGTTGCGCCTGCAGGAACATTTAGCGTTCCCGTAGAGGTCGCAGTTATTCGTATAACTTGACCATCTCCCACCGTAGTCCCCAACCAGTTTATTGTTTCTGAAATTTGTTGAGTGCCGGTTGTTGCAAAAAATTCGCCACTATTATAGAAAATCCCGTTTCTTTCATTATGAATTCCCCACGAAATGTTTGCGTCCGCAGGCAATGAAACCAAACCCGTTCTACTGCCCGGCATAAAAGAGCCACTTTGCGGATAAGCAATAATTAAACCTCCTGTATGAGTAGAAGGCGCTTGACCAAGAACATTATTGTCAAAACCTGGGTTCATAATACTGTTAAAAGCGCCAAATATCGCTGTTCCTTGCGCAATTACCAAGCCGCCGGTAATATGTATGGTTCCTGTTAAAACATCGATAGCCGGACCGGCAGTCGCGCTAACAACTCCACCATTAACTGTGACAGTAGCAGAATTTGTCAAACGAATCGCTGAGCCCGTCCCTATCGAACTGACTTCACCGCCTAAAACTCTAATTGCAGTTGGGCTTGTTGACGGCGCTGTTGCAACAATCCCATGTCCTGCCCCCGAACTAACCTGCCTTATTATCGCGTCATCATGAATCTCAAGCGTTCCAGCGTTAGCCCAAAGCACAGCATTGGTAATAGTCACTGCATTAGCAGTTCCGGAAGTAGAAATTCTTGCTTGCCATCTTACAATTGAACCAGCACCCATTGCAATTTCAAGCGTAGATGACCGCGAAACCGGCGTATCGCCATCACTTATAATAGTTACTGTTACGCCTTCAGGAACCGTTAATCTTCCAGGGTAAAACACACCGCTAACTCGTATGGTTTCGCCATCATTGGCGGTAATGGAGCCCTCGCCCCAATTTCTTTGCGCAAACACAGTTGATACAAAAATTGCGAGCAATATTACAATTAATTTTATTTTGTCAATCATTATTAACCCCCTTTTATTAGGTTGTTGTTTTTTTCTTAATACGAAATGGCAAGCTACAAATTTTAGCCGCCCAAATAATATTTTTAGATTTTTTGATATAGTTTCCGCCACTACGAAAAACAAGTGTTTAGTAGAATTTCGATAGGTTTTTCACTTTTTTTTGCCCATTATTCAGTCAACGGTTTTGTCCCCGAAAAGCTAATGTTAACAGAAAAATAATATTTGGCAAAAAGCGGTGGGGAGGATTTTTGGGGAAAATTTTGCAAAAACAAAATAAAATCGCATTTTACCAATTTAGCTAATGGTTTTTTAATATTTTCACCTTAATAATAAGGAGGAACTATGAAAAAAGTATTATTTGTCTGCCTCGGGAACATTTGCCGCTCACCTGCGGCAGAGGCGATTTTTCGTGATTTGGTCGAAAAGAGCGGGTTGAACGGCGAATTTTCTTGCGACTCTTCGGGGACAAGCAATTTTTCGGGAACGAACAAACCCGCGGATAGTCAGATGATTGCAACTGCTAAAAAGCGCGGGATTACGATTTCGCATATTTCGTGGCGCATTTGTGTTGCGGATTTTGACGAATTTGACTTTATTTTAGGAATGGACGACAGTAATATCGAAAACATAGAAAAAACACGCGGCAGGTATGCGGGAAAAGCGAAAGTTTTAAAAATGGCGCAGTTTTTGCCGAACGGCGCAACGCACGTTCCCGACCCTTATTGCGGCGCTGTTTCGGATTTTGAGAATGTATTGGATTTGCTGGAAGTCGGGTGTGCGAAATTGCTTGAATATTTAAGGAAATAAGAAGGCGGGTAATTTCTATCCGATTTTGAAATTTTTCAATTATTTTTCTTTGGTATTGACAACGTGCGCGAGCAAATATTATATTTGTCCCGATTTTTATGAAAACTTTAAAGAACAAAGGTGTTTTTCAATGACGAAAACCTGTGTAGTTAATGCAAACACAATAGAAAGAAAATGGCTGTTGGTGGATGCGGAAGATGTAGTGCTTGGAAGATTGTCGTCAAAATTGGCGTATCTTCTTATGGGGAAAGGAAAAGTGAATTATTCCCCAAATCAGGACCACGGCGATTATATTGTTGTAATCAACGCGGAAAAAGTGGCTCTTACGGGCAATAAAGAGGAGCAAAAAGGATATTTCCGCCACTCGGGTTATGCGGGTGGAGACAAAGTTCGTCCTTTTAAAGTACAAAGAGAGCTTGACGCTTCGGTAATTATCGAAAAAGCGGTTCACGGAATGCTTCCGAAAAACGCGCGCGGCAAGGCTATTGAAAAGAAAATGTTTGTGTATGCAGGAAATCAACATCCGCACGCGGCGCAAAAACCCGAAAAAATTTCTATTTGAGGAGTGTTTTAGTTGGCAACAAAAGATATTAATTTAGCGACAACAGTCGGAAGAAGAAAATGCGCGGTTGCGAGAGTTTTTCTTCGTAAAGGAAACGGAAAAATCACTGTGAACGGCGTAAGTATCGCCGAGTATTTGAAGAGCGAAACGCTCCTTTTGGATGCAAAAAAACCATTTGCAACATTGGAAAATGTCGGAAATTACGACGTTGTAGTCAATGTTTGCGGCGGAGGTTTGAGCGGACAAGCAGGTGCAATTCGTTTGGGAATTTCAAGAGCGCTTGTTGAAGTGGATGAGCAAAATCGTGCAACGCTCAAAAAAGCAGGGCTTCTTACCCGCGACGCTCGCGAAGTGGAAAGAAAGAAGTACGGACTTGCCGGTGCAAGAAGAAGGTTCCAATTCTCAAAGAGATAATTTTTTATATTTTTATTTACGCACGTCCGCAGGTACGCGAGTACATATATACAGGGTCTGTCGGAAGACAGTATAGCGGACGGAGGTTAAACCCGTAGAAGGAGTTTTTAATGTCGGTTATTAAGTTAGAAGAACTGCTTGAAGCAGGAGCGCATTTCGGGCATCAGACCCAGCGCTGGAACCCAAAAATGGCGCCTTACATTCTTTGTGCGCGCAACGGAATACATTTCATTGACTTGAGCAAAACAATTTCGGCGCTTGATGTATTCATCGAAAAAGTACGCGAAATTACTGCTAAAGGCGGCAAAGTTTTATTTGTCGGAACAAAAAAACAATTGAAGGCATACGTAAAAGAAGAAGCTGAGCGTTGCAATATGCCGTTTGTTACGGAAAGATGGCTCGGCGGAATGCTTACAAACCTTAATACGGTTAAAGAAAGCGTTCGTCGTCTCGAAAAACTGGAAGCGGAAGAGCAAACAGAAAATTTCCAAAAATTGACTAAAAAAGAGCAAAGCCAAAGAATTAAAGAAAAAGAAAAACTAGTTGCGGTTTTGGGCGGTATTCGCGATATGAAACAAAACCCGAAAATCGTTTTTGTAGTAGATACTATTCGCGAGCATTTGGCTGTGGCTGAAGCAAAACGTCTGAAAATTAAGATTGCGGCGATTGCGGACACAAACAGCAACCCCGATTTGATTGACTTTGTAATCCCCGCGAACGATGACGCCATTAAATCGGTAAAGGCAATTACTTCTAAAGTTGTCGATACCATTATTGACGCAACAAAGGACTTGAAAATCATCGCAGAAAAAGAAGCGAAAGACGATAAAAGACCGATAAAGGCGAAGTTCGACAAGGACGAAGAGGAAGAAGAAAAAGGCAAAACGGCTAAAAAAATCAGAAAAAAAGCGGTTTAACAAGTCGGAATTTTTTAACAAATCTCTTTGCCTGATAAGCGAGGAGATTTTGTTTAATTAAAAAAACTAAAAAATCATAACAAAGGAAGAAAAAATGGCAGCAATAACAGCGGGAATGGTAGCGGAATTACGCGAAAAAACAGGTCTTGGAATGATGGACTGCAAAAAAGCGTTGGTAGAAGCAGACGGAGATTTGGGGCTTGCTATCGAAAACTTGAGAAAAAAAGGCGCGGCAACGGCGGCAAAACGTTCGGGCAAAGCGACAAAAGAAGGTAAAGTTGTATCGGTATGCGACGGAAATTTCTCGGCGATAATCGAAATCAACTGCGAAACAGAGCCTGTAGCAAAAGTTGACGCTTTTGTAAATTTGGTGGAAGACGTGAAAACAGCGGTTTTGACAAATAAACCCGCAAATCTTGAAGCGCTTCTGAAAACAAACATTAAAGAGCGCACAATTCACGAAACTACAGTTGAGCTTATTGGTAAAATCGGCGAAAAAATTATTGTGTCGTCGTATTTTGCGCAAACTGCAAGCGGCAACGAATTGAATTTCACTTATGTTCACTCAAATGGAAAAGTCGGCGCGCTTATTAAATTTTCGGCGGACAAAGACCTTTCGGGTAATGCCGACGTAAAACAGCTCGGTATGGACATTGCTATGCAGGCGGCGGCTCAGAAACCTCTTGCGATCGACAAAAACGGAATTTGCGAAAGCGTTATCGCAAAAGAAAAAGAAATTTACATTGAGCAAATTAAAAACGACCCGAAAAACGCAAACAAGCCCGAAAATATTTTGAGCAATATTGCTGAAGGAAAATTGACGAAATTCTTTAAGGAAGCAACGCTTCTTAATCAGGAATTTATCAAAAACGACAAAATTTCTATTCAGCAGTTGATTGACGAAGTTGCGAAAAAAGCGGGCGCAAAAATCGGCGTTTTGACAATGGATATAATCGAACTCGGCGCAAACAGCGTAGAGGAAGAAGAAGAGGAATAAGGCGTAAATGCAGAAGTTCAAAAGAATACTTCTGAAACTCAGCGGAGAAGCGCTTGCCGGCGAAATCGGTTTCGGCGTTTCTCCCGATATTGTTTTGAGCGTTGCGCAAGACATAAAGCAGGTAATTAACGAAGGCACGCAAGCCGCAGTCGTTATTGGCGGCGGCAATATTTTTCGCGGAATGTCGGGCGCGGCGAACGGTTTTTCGAGAACCGCGGGCGATAACGTCGGAATGCTTGCCACCTTGATAAACTCTATTATGCTCGCCGAAACGCTGAAAAAAATTGATGTGGACTCGCGGGTTATGAATGCGTTTGCCGCGGATAAAGTCGCAGAGTTTTTTACTGCCGAAAGCGCAATTCGTCATCTCGAAAAAGGGCGAGTGGTCATAATTTCGGGCGGAACGGGAAATCCGTTTTTCACGACCGATACGGCGGCGGCGCTACGTTGCGCGGAACTTAACTGCGATATTTTATTTAAGGCGACAAAAGTTGACGGCATATACGACAAAGACCCGATGAAATTTAAAGACGCGGTCAAATTCGACGAAATAACGCACAATGAGGCGCTTGCAAAACAGCTTGCCGTAATGGACACGGCGGCATTTGCGCTTTGCTCCGAAAACAACATAGACATTTTGGTCTTTGAATTACTTAAAAAAGGCAATATTCTTCGTGCCGTTAACAGAGAAAAAATCGGCACAATTGTAAAGAAAGGATAGGAATTTATGATTGATACTATTAAAAACGACGCAAGCGAAAAGATGGAAAAATCGATTGAAGCGTTAAAGACGCACTTCAAAAAAATTCGCACGGGACGCGCTTCCGTAGATATGCTTGACGGACTGAAAGTTAGTTATTACGGAACTCCGACGCCGCTTTCACAGGTCGGAAACGTATCTACTCCCGACGCAAAAACAATTGTTATTCAGCCGTGGGAAAAAACGCTTATCGGCGAAATTGAAAAGGCGATTTTGGCTTCAAATCTGGGAATGACCCCGCAAAACGACGGAAATGTCGTTCGCCTCAACGTTCCCGCAATCACCGAAGAGCGCAGAAAAGAACTTGCAAAAGAATGCAAATCGGTTTCGGAAGACATTAAAGTTGCAATAAGAAATATTCGCAAGGACTGCAACGAGCAGGTTAAAAAAGCGGAAAAAGCAAAAGAATTGAGCGAAGATTTGTCAAAAGACGCTCAGGACGCAATTCAAAAAACTACCGATTTATATATAGCAAAAGTTGATGAACTTTTGAGCGTAAAAGAAAAAGAAGTTTTGAACGGTTGATTTTTTATGAATTTTTCCGAACTTAATCTCAGCCCCAATCTTGCAAGCGGGGTTAGCGGCGCAGGTTTTACGACCTGCACCGAGGTTCAAGAACGAGTAATTCCTTTAGCTCTTGCAGGCTACGACGTTTGCGTTCAATCGCAGACGGGTACCGGAAAAACCGCCGCATTTTTACTCTCCCTTTTTGAAATAATGGAAAAAAGCGAATATCGGGAATTTGCGCTTATTATTGTTCCGACGCGGGAACTTGCCGCGCAAATCGAAAAAGAAGCGAAACTTTTGGGCAAGCATTTGCCTTATAATATTGCCTCGATTTACGGCGGAGTCAGCTACAAAGAACAAGAAGCAAATCTGAAAATCGGCACAGAAATACTTATAGGAACGCCGGGACGCCTCATTGATATGCACAATAAAGGAACGCTTAAATTAGACAAATATCATTTTGCGGTGATTGACGAAGCCGACAGAATGTTCGATATGGGATTTTATCAGAGCATTCGCCAAATTTTTAGAGCGCTCCCCAAAAAAGATTGCCGACAAACAATGCTTTTTTCAGCGACAATGAGTTTCAAATGCCAGATTTTGGCGCAGGATTTTATGCGCAATCCTAAAAATATAGCAATAAATCCCGAAGTAATAACCGTTGACAAAATAGAACAAAAACTTTACCACATAGGAAGCGTGGATAAGTTTAAATTGATGCTGGGTATCTTGAAAAAATCGCCCGAAAAGCGCGCAATCGTTTTTTGTAATATGAAGAATTTGTGCGAAGAACTTGCGGCACGGCTAAACATAAACGGCATTACAGCAATGCAACTGACGGGCGATATGGGACAGTTTCACCGCGAAAAAGCGATAGAAGATTTTAAGCGCGGAAACATTTCGGCTTTGGTTGCGACGGACATTGCGGCGCGAGGCATACACGTAGATAATTTGGAAATTGTAATAAATTATGACATTCCTATGGATGCAGAAAATTATATTCATCGAATAGGACGCACGGCGCGCGCAGGAAGAGACGGCATTGCATACACGTTTGCTTGCGAGCATTTTGTAGAATATCTGCCGCCGATTGAAGAACGTATAGAGAAAAAAATACCGTCGATTGTCGCGTGTTCGGAGGACTATTTTGATGATTTAAGTGTCGGTGTTTCGTGGAATTTGAAACCCAAAATGCCGACAAAAACGGGCAGAGGCGGCGCTTCCGACAGAAGAAGACCCGCCAAAGCAAGAATGGAAAAAAATATTCTGAAAGCGCCCGTAAAAACCCAACATAAACGGAGGGCTGTATGAAAAAAATAATTCTTATGCTTTTGATAGTGGCGACTTTTTGCTTACCTGTTTTTTCGTCGTCGGGACCCGTTATAGGACAATCGTCAATTATAACCTTGCAATTTCCTTGGGGTGCGCGGTCGCTTGCTATGGGTGAGACATTTACGGGTATTGCCAACGATGAGCAAGCGCTTTTTTACAATCCTGCAGGACTTGGACTTTCGCCGCTTGCAAAAACTTGGATGCACTACTCGCCATCCGACGAACCGCGATTTATTGCGATTTCGGGCGGAATGAGAAATCAAAGAGACATTTGGGCGTTAAGCGATGTCGGCGGAATTTATCGTTTTAACGGCGTGGACTGGGTTGACCATTTTACGCATATAGTCGATACAAACGATTTTATGTGGGATATTGCCGCAAGATACTCGCTGTTGGAAAGCCGACAAGATATTGACGAAGCAGTCAGAATGCTTAAAGATTTCAACAATATGTTTTCGAGAGAACGCAGAAGAGTTTCAAGAATATTGGCAAGAGAATTATCTCTCAGTCAGGCGGATTCACTCGCAAACTACCTCGCTTTTTTGCCTTCTAATGAGCTATCGCGAATAGGTATAAAAACGCATCTTTTGGAGATTTTCGACAATGACACCGCAGACGAGTTATCCAGTCAAATATTTGAGATATTAAGGCGAGTTGCTTCGTCGCCGCTTTCGGGAATTTTTGAGTTGCGAATTCCATATACAATAGCGTTAAGAGGAAAAATCAACAATATTCAAACCGACGCGACAGGACGGCTTTGGGTTGCAGGCGACGAAGGACTTTGGCGTTTTGACAACGAATGGCGAAAATTCACCACCTTGGACGGCATTCCGAACGACATTGTATTTAATTCGATAACTCCGCTTTTAAGTGGCGACATAGCTCTTGCAACAAGCAACGGAGCATATATCTTTGAAAACGGTATTTTCAGAAAAATCACAGGCGAACACGAACTTTTTGAAGGCGACATATCTTTCGTCCTCAGAATCGACAATAACACATATTTGGGAACAAACAAAGGACTTCTGACAATTACAAACGGCGTAGAAGCGCTTGTGGACAGCACACGCGGACTTGTATCAAATGTAGTTCGGGTAATTGCAACCGACGGCAGACGGCGTATATGGGTTGGCGGCGACGAGGGCGTTGCTATGTTTAACGGATTGGAATGGCAAAGATTCCGTTTTGCAAACAGCCGCGTTTTTGATATCGCGGTCGAACGAGACAACCGTATATGGTTTGCCACCGATAACGGCGCGGTAGAATATTCCGAAAACAGAGACGGTTCGGTAGAATGGAGAGTTCACCACGAGCGAAACAACCTTAATTCCTCGGTAATAAATTCGGCGGTTTTTCACAGAAACGATATTTGGCTTGCTACCGATAACGGCATAAGCAGATTGCAAAGCGGACAAATCAGAGCAACAATGTTTTTTGAACAACTCCTGCCTTCGCTACACTTGGACGATATGTGGCACGCGGCTATTGCGGCGACATTTCCGCTCGGCGAATGGGGAACATTTGGTATAGGTCTTAATATTTTAAATTTTGGCGACATAGAAACGTGGGACCCCAGCGGGGTAGCCGGCAAAGCAGAATCTGCGGGTGAATTTGTAATAGGCTTGAGCTACGGAATGCGGTTGCGACGAGATTTTGCGGCAGGTATAACTTTGAAATATTTCAGAAGCACCCTGCTGAAAGACGAGGCGGAAGCGCAATCTTTTGCTGTTGATGCGGGACTTTTACGGCAGAATTTTTTAACGCGCGATTTAACGCTTGGTTTCTCGCTTTTAAATATGGGACCCGCCGTCCAGTATGCGCAGGACGAGTCTAAAAACCCTATTCCTTTTATAATTCGCGCGGGCGCTTCGTACAAACCAATAAGAAGAGCGACCCATCACCTGCTCGTTGCTATGGATTTACAGCGCGAGTTTGTATATATCAGTGAAAACGGTACACCCGCTCCGTTTTTCAGAGCGATTTATAATGATTTGACCAGAGACGAAGAAAATTGGCGCGACAAATTGTCGAAAATAACATTGCATACGGGGCTTGAGTTCAATTATTTGGATTTTCTTACTCCGCGTTTAGGTTGGATGTACGACAGAGCGGGGCACAGAAGCGAAGTTAATGTCGGTATGGGTTTAAGCGTAAATATGATTGCGGCAGACTTCGGCATAATTTTCACCTTAGGCGAAAACACCGTGAGGCAAAACCAAATGAGATTTTCAATAACTTACGCAAGATAATATTCAGGGAAAAAGATTTTTCGCCCCTAAGATGTAAAATCAACACCAAACAATTCACCAATTTTTTCATCTGAAAAATCACTCGCTTCGCAAAAGCCGAATTGTTTTCCGTTTTTTAGCATAAGTACAAAATCAGCGAATTTTCGGACGGAATAAATATCGTGAAGGATTATAACTGCGACGGTATTTTCTTTTTTGCAAAATTCTTTTACAAGCGACAAAACCTTTGCAGAATTCAACAAATCCAAGTGCGAAATCGGCTCGTCCAAAAGTAAGATTTTCGGTTTTATGACAAGAGATTGCGCTATTTTGGCGATTTGGCGCTCCCCTCCCGAAATTTTGTTCATTGAGCAATCGGCGATTTTTTGCAATCCCGAAATTTCAATTATTTCCTCCATTCGCATTTTCTGTTCTTTTGTGTGGGTCAGTTGAAACTTTGCAAATTGCCGCACAAAGCCAAGTCCGATAAAATCTCTTACCGTTATTGACGAAATATTAAAAAACTGCGGAACGAAAACCGCTCTTTCTTTGTATTTTGTATAAATTTGGTTTAGCAAGGTCGTTTTTCCGCTACCGTTATTTCCGACTACCGCTAAAATTTGTCCTTCCTTTAAGGAAAACGATATATCGAAAATTCCTTTATCGCTTTGGGGATAAGAAAACGAAATATTATTTACTTCAAGCATTGCGCGTCTCTCCCTTGTTAAGCAGATAAATAAACAAACCTCCGCCCAAAATTGCCGTAATCACGCCTGCGGGAAGTTCGCGTGGAATAAAAAGCGTGCGCGCAAACAAATCGGCAACCGTAAGCAAAAGCGCGCCTGTTATAGCTGTAGCAAAAAGCAAAATTCGATTATCTTCGCCGAATATTTTTCGGGCAATGTGGGGTGATAAAAGCCCGACAAAGCCGATTGCTCCGCAAAGCGAAACTGCGCTTGCCGTCAAAATTGCGGCAATTACGAGCAAGAAAACTCGCTCCTTTTTTACCGATATTCCGAGATTTTTCGCATCATCTTCGCCGAATTGCAGAACATTCATTATCATTGTTTTGGCGGATAAAACCGCAAGCGAAAACAAAAACACAACCGCTAAAAAAAGCACTTGTCCCCTATCCGCACCTGCAACGCTTCCAAGTCCCCAATGGATTACCTGTTGCATATCTTTTGACGTGGCGAACGATAAAACCAACATCGAAATTCCCGCGGACATATAGCTTATGGTAATTCCCGTAAGCAAAATTCTGTTTGACGACTGATTAGGCAAAAACGCCGAAAAAAGAAGCAGTGCAGATACCGCAAAAGCGCCGAATATTCCAAAAAAGAAAGCGGAAACGCCGCCAAAAATAACGGAAGCAATTGTAATACCAAGATTTGCGCCGCCCGAAATTCCTAAGGTATATGGCTCCACAAGCGGATTGGCAAAAAGCGATTGAAGCGTAAGCCCCGCCATTGCTAAAACCGCCCCTGCAAGAGCCGCCATTAAAATCCTATAAAAACGGAAATTCCAGAAAACCGCCCAATCTGTTTGCGAAAGATTACCTGCAAAAAAATCAACGGGCGATATTTGATATGCGCCGCAAAAAAGCGACAAAAACATAATTATCAGGGTAATAAAAAACAGGATAACAATTTTCTGATAAACACAAGTGTTTTTACTTCGTTTCATAGCAAATCTTCAAAAACTTCCAAAATTTCGATTGCTTTCTGAAAATCGGCAGGGAAAGGCGCAGTAAGCAAAATTTGCTTTTTTGTGAACGAGTGCTCAAAGCCTATTTGTCTTGCGTGAAGCGCTTGTCGCGAAAAACAATCGTAAACGGATAATGCGAAAAGGCGGTCTTTTTGCTCCAAAGTCTTGATTTTTTCTTTATTGCCGCCGTATTGAGCGTCGCAGATTATCGGAAAACCTTTGTTTGCGCAATGAACGCGAATTTGGTGCGTTCTGCCTGTGTGGAGTTGGAATGCGTTAAAATAAATTCCGTCTTTATAAAGCAGAATTTCGTAGTCGGTGCGCGCTTCTCTGCCGTTATGGTAGTCCACGGCTCTTTTCAGCGGGTCTTTTTTGTCGCGACCTATCGGAAAATCCATTGTACCGCTCATTTCATTAGGAAATTTTCCTATACAAATGCCAAAATATTTTTTATAAATTTCGCGCTCGGCAAATTTTTCAGCTAATTTTTCGTGAGCGTTTTCGCTCTTAGCGGCAATAATTACACCGCTCGTATCTTTATCCAGACGATGCACAAGTTTTGGCGTGTAAATAGGGTCGGCACAGTCGGCGTAATAGTAAAGTCCGTTCAGAAGCGTGCCGTCTTTTTGTCCCCAAGCGGGGTGGACGGTTAAACCTGCGGGTTTGTTTATTGCGATGTAATATTGGTCTTCCCACAGAATATCCAAAGGAAGTTCTTGCGGAATAACCGTTATATTGCGCGGGTTTTCTTCCAGAATTTTTTCTTCGTCGATTAAAATTTCATCGTTTTCGCGAAGCATATAACTTTTTTTCTCTTTTTTGCCGTTTACAAGCACGTGTCCTCGGGCAAGCCCGTCCTGAATTTTGTTTCTCGAAAGATGTTCAAATTGCCGCCAAACGAACATATCAAGACGTTCGCCCGCAAATTCAAAAGATATTACCTGTGGTTGTTTTTCAGACAATTTTGTTTACCTTTTACGTTGATTTATTTTTGCAGTTAAATTTCGCGGTAAAAATACATTATGCCATAAATAAAAACGAGCAGATTTTTATATCTGCTCGTTTTATCGGAAACATTAAAGTTAAATTAACGATTCACGCCGATTCTCGACGAATAGGTGTATCTTCTTCCGCTGATACCTGTTGCTTCAACCACAATCAAATATGTGCCATTGGCGACGTATCTGCCTGATGGGTTGGTCAAATTCCAGACGATGGCGTTTTGTAGGGGCGGGGTTTGCCCGCCCAAATCGCCGTTCGTTCTGTTTTCAGGGCGGGCAAACCCCGCCCCTACGCCATCTGTCGTGAACACAACATTCCCCAAATTATCCAATATCGCCAAATTCACCGTTGCGGGTTCGGGGGTGATTACCGAAATTCTTGCCACGTCGGAAACAATTGTGCTCTCCAACAAAATACCAAATCTGCTGTCTGTTTGGTGGCGATTGCGGATAAAAGTGCCGTCGTCGCTTACTATTAAAAATAGTCCTTCGTCGTCGAAGGTTATGTCGTATCTGTCGCTTTGGGTGGGAATAAATGTTAGGGCGTATGTTCCTGCGGGGAGAGTTCTGTTGAGAACTTCAGGGGTGTTTATATTATACCAATGAGCAAGTCGGGCAACGGCAATCTCGGAAACGGTATCAGATAAGTTTACGCCGTATCCCAGAACTATGTCGTTATCGACTGCCCATCTCAACAAATCCCACGACATTATTGTAAACGCCGTCCATT
>WRAZ01000047.1 GCA_009779925.1 Chitinivibrionia bacterium | reverse complement strand
CAAAAAGGCGTTTTTAACGCAAAGACCCGTTATAGACCAAATAGAACAATACATAAACGCCGCTGTGGCGTTGGAGCCGAGAGGAATATATTTCTATTTCTTGGCATACATTAAATACGATTACTTTTTCAGGAAAAAATTCAATACCGCGCCGAATTACAACGAATGTTTGGCTACAGCGGCTGAGATTGGACTTTCCGAGAACGATAAAGTGCAATTATTTGACATCTTAAAAGTGTCAAAACCGGAGGAATTTTAACAAACACAAACCTTAGGAGGGTAAGATGCAAATAGATGGAGGGTTAATCTCATTATTACCAATGCTGGTATTATCATTGCTGGTATTTGTATTAGTGTATCGTTTAAAAAAGAACAAAACGAGTAAAAATCTTGCGGCACTTGTGGGTAATCAAGAAATAAAAATAATGGACAAAGTTAAAAAATACTTTGATGCAAAAAAACCAAGTACAATATCAATAATAGCCACTTTTGTTATTATTGGAGCTGTTGTTGCCTTGTTGTCTGGAGAGTTTCGAGGATTGACTGCCGTATTTGGTGGCACAATTGGTTTTGTTGTAGGCTACATAATTCTTTTTTTTAACAGATTGATGACAGACACGGAATACGACAATTTGGTAAAAAGTAAAACTTCAAACGTCACCAAAGAAAAAGCATTAACAGAACTTGGGTTAGACGAAGATGAGGTAAAAGAAATTGCTCCAGTGTGCTTTGAGGGGTATAATTTTGTTTCTGCTCAATATTCAAAAGTAAGAGAAAACGGAAAACTAGTTAGTTCGTGCTACACTAAATCTTGGTTATTTTTCTCTGACACTCAAACATATACTTACTCGCACGACTGCCATTTTGACAAAAATTTGCAGAAAGACATTACGCAGGAGTTTTTCTACAAAGATGTGACATCTGTTTATGCAGAAAGAAGTGATAAACAAGCGGCATTTGAATTGATTGTTCCGAATGCAAAATTCTATGCGCCTATGAAAAACACCGAAGAAAATGCCAACATCGTCCAAGCGATGAAACAGAAACTTCGCGAGAAAAAACAAGCGTAAAAGGAGGTTGCCGTGGCGTTAATCGACATCGTAAAATACGACCAATACGACGAGAATTTCATCGTTGAAAAATTTGGCTCGGAGCATAATTGGGAACTGCGCTACGGCACTCAACTAATCGTAAACGAGGGCTTGGAAGCAATCCTCGAAAAAGGTGGCGTTGCTCTCGACGCTTTCACCGCAGGAACGCACACAATAACAAGCGGCAACATTCCTCTTTTACGAAAACTCGTAAACTTGCCCTTTGGCGGTCAAACCCCGTTTACCGCCGAGGTTTGGTTTATCAATAAAACCGTAAAACGCAACGAAAAATGGGGAACAACCCAACGAATACCCATTATGGAGCCGAAACTCGGCTATCCCGTAAACGTTGGCGCGTTTGGTCAATGGGGTTTTCAGATTGAGGACTCGCAAAAGTTTCTCAAAAAGATAGTCGGCGCAAAAATCGAAGTAAACAGTAAAAAGGTAATGTCGGATTTTATTGGCGATATTGTCGAAAAAGTGTCGCAAACCATAAGCGAATTTATAGGTACGGGACTTTCTGTTTTAGAAATTACCGCAAAATTAAGCGACGTTTCCAAACGAACAAGCATTCATTTACGCGAAACCTTTGAAGAATACGGCATAAATCTCACGAATTTCACCATAAGCAACATAAACATTGCTCCCGAAGAAATGAAGAAAATCCAAGAGGTTTTTGCAAAGAAAATGGAAGCGGAACAGCTGAGCAAAGTGAATATCGGAGCAGGTTTTGCCGCAATCAAAAATTACGAGGTCTTAAACACCGCCGCAGGAAACGCGGGAGCGGCAGGCGGAATTATGGGCTCTGCGGTCGGAATGGGGCTCGGCTTTGGCGCAGGGCTTCCGCTTGGAAACCAGATGGCTCAAAGTGTTATGCAAAACTCGCCGCCTATTCCTCAGCCAACCGCGACAGCAACTACTATCGACGGCAAATTGGCGGCGCTAAAAAATTTGTACGAGCAAGGTGTTCTGACCGAAGAAGAGTATAACGCTAAAAGAGCGCAAATTCTTCCGCCCGCATCTGCCGACACACCCGAAAACAAGTTAATAAGATTAAAACAACTGCACGAACAAGGCATTTTAACAGACGAAGAATTTAGTGCGAAAAAAGCAAAAATCTTGGAGGAATTGTGAAGTTTTCCGCAAAATCGGCGGGAGTTTATCCTGCGGCAATAATAACAATTGCGGCGGCGATTTTGTTTTCGCTACTCTTGGTTTTCACCTTGCTTATAGCTCGACAAGAGCATTTTGATTTTTTGACAAATATTCTCGGCGTTTTCAGCATTCCCGTAATTTCAGAATTTTGGGCAAACTTTAATGCGCCGATATTTTCAACGATTTTAACACCGATTTTTTCAATGTCGCAAGAAGACAGGATAAAAACATTTGTGATAATGCAAATACTCACTGTTGCGGCAACATCAATAACCGTTTTTCTGACGCTTCAAGCGCCAAAGTTGCAAAAATCGGGAATGGAAGAAATCCGCGAAGACCTAAAAACCCCGCGACAATTAGCGGCACTTTTAACAATTTGCGAAAAACAGTCCGACCTCGAAGAAAAAACGCTGAAACTAATAAAAAGAGCAAAAGATACACTCGAATATTCCCTGCCGAAAGTCGGAAATATAGCAAAATCACAACTTTACGAGCAAATTGTATCCGATTGCGACAAGATTTATGCACAGATAACATCCGACACAAAAGAGGATTTAGATAATCTTTTGAACAAATTGAACACATCTTTAACCGAATTGGCTTTGTCTCTGAAAAAATAATTTGACGAGATAACCCTCATTCCCCGCAAATTCTGCGGCGAATAGTGCTTTAACACCCCTAAACAGACAGCGATATAAGTTGCTTAAATTTTTCACTGTTCACAACTTCAACGTAAGGAAAATCTGTCTCTTTCAAAATGTTGAAATGTTTGTCGTTGCTAACAATATAGTCAGCTCCGCCATTCAACGCGCAATCTACAAATTTATTGTCATCGGGATCTGCAGAAATCAAATTCCATTTGTAATGCGGAGTTATTGCTAAAAAATTATAGGCGTTTGTAATCGTATTTATCACGCTTTCGCTGATTTCAACAGAATAAAATTGGGCTAATATCTCTGCGTATTCTTCAAGTATTTCGGTACTGCAACATAATGTAAATTTACCGTTTTCGAACGCTTCCCATATCCAATAGTGCGGCGAATACTCAAAAATAGCAGGCAATAAACAATTTGTGTCTAATATGATTTTCATTGGGCTGAAACGCGGTTGTGTCCATACATAATTTCGTCCATCTTTGCGCTGTCGAATTGATTTTTTTTCCAAAATTCGCGCGTTTGCATTTTCAATTTATCGCGATAATAATTGAAAAGCACGGACTGCATTTCTTTCAAGCCCTCTTCGCGCTTGTTATATGCAAACATCTGCAACAAGTGCTGTTGCATCTCATTTAAAGGTGAATGTATTACGGCTACGCTCATAGCATTTCCTTTTTTAGTGTTTTTTTTCGTAAATATATTCCATTCTTCTCGTTCCCCGCAAATTCTGCGGTGAAAGATTGTTTATTCGCCGCAAAATTTGCGGCGAATGCTTAATACAACCGTCGCTCTTCTTCTTTTCTTGCTTCGTTGAAGGAGGCTATCATTCTTCGGCGGGCTTCTTCTACTTGGGGAGCCATTTCTCGGTATCTTTCGGCAAGTATTGCGGAACTTTGCAACAGACGACGAGTCGCCGCGGGGTCTTGGTGAGCGTCAAACGCCAAATTTCCCGAACCCCTGAGACCGTGAACGTGAACGCCCGAAAACGCGCCCGACAAATCTCGCTCTTCTTCCATTATGCTCGAAAAATTTAATAGCGAATCAGCCAAACGCGCCGCTTCTATGCGCGCTTCAATTTCGACCTGCGAAAGCCTTGAATACTGCTGAACGGAATTATTTCCACAGCCAAAAAACAACAGAAACAAAGAATGCAAGAAAATTATTCGAAAAACACAAGTGTTTTTACTTCGTTGCATAATTTACTCCTTTACTTACGCGGTCATACCGCCGTCTATCGTAAATACTTGCCCCGTAATATACGCGGCTTTATCCGAAAGCAGAAACGACACCAATTCCGCGACTTCTTCGGGTTTGCCAAGGCGTTTCAGCGGGATTTGTTTTTTCATTTCTTTTATGTATTCGTCGGTAAGTTTCGCCGTCATATCGGACTCTATAAAACCGGGGGCGACAGCGTTTACGCGGACTTTTCGCAATTCTTTGCAGAGCGCGCGGGTAAATCCGACTATTCCGTGCTTGCTTGCGCAGTAATTTGTCTGCCCCGCTATGCCCGAAACGCCGCTTACCGAGGTTATGTTCACGATTGCGCCCGCGCTTTTTACCAAGTCCATAACGGTGTTTCGCGTAACATTAAAATATCCCGTCAAATTTATGTTGATTAAGTCGTCCCAGTTTTTTTGCTCCATCATTGCAAGAGGACCGTCGCGGGTAATGCCTGCGTTATTCACAAGTCCGTCTATTTCTCCGCCGAAAGTTTCTCTTGCGTTTTCAATGAATTTTTTCGCCTGCTCAAAATCCGACACATCCGCCTGAAACGCTTTTACCGTAATTCCGTCCTTTGACAGATTTTTCACGATTTCGTCCGCCGCCGCACTGCTTGCGTTGTAATTAAAGACGACGTTGTGCCCTTCCGCCGCAAGTTTTTCGACTATCGCTTTTCCAATTCCGCGAGAACCGCCTGTTATAATGTAATTTTTGCTCATTTTTATACCCTTTCGGTTTTGTTTTTTATTGTCTGCATCTGACCAATGCAATCGGGTCGGGATTTGCGTTAATCGCCGAGCCGTTTACTTCGAGAAGCTCTGTTATAACTCTCAGACCGGCAGGCGTTTGCGTGTATTTGTAAACAATTTTCATTGTCATTCCCGAATTTTGCAATTCCGCGCGAAGATGCGTGTCGTCGAACGAAAATTTACCGCTTCCGTTTACGCTTGGATCGCTTTCCGACGTAAATTTGACCGAATCCGCTCCGATAAAGTCAATTCTCAAATCATCGTCCACCACGCACCAAGCTCCCGAAAATATCGGCGCGCGCGTTCCGTGATTGTGTCCATCGCCCGGTCTGCAAGCAAACGAAAGCGCAAAGGCGCACAATAAAATAATCAAAATCTTTTTCATCTGTTCTCCTTTTCCTTATTATAATAAATAAGTTTAAATTTTCCACATAAAAATATGATATTTCCACTGCGAAAAGCAAATTTTCGAGCGATTTGCCTCACTTTTTCTTGCGAAACACATATTTTCGATTTCGCCAAAGCGCCCCTATAATTTTTAGATACGGAATAAAAAAGAGAATGGAAAGCACAAATAAAAGAAGTCTTGCGATTGAAAAATTGTAAGCAACCGAGCCGCTGTATCTCCATTTTTTTTGGATAAAATTCGGCGCAAAACTGATTTGCACGCAATTATTGTCCTCAAAAAACGAGTTTATCATTAAAAAAACCGAGCTCAACCAACCCGTTTCCGCAGGGTCTTCAAAGCCGCCCGATAAATTAAATTCAATTTTCGACGGTTTTAGTATTTTCAGCGATAATTTTATGACTTTTACCACAAATTTCAGCAACGCTTTTACCAATTTTTCTTCTTTTTCCCACAAATCCTTAAACGAGGAAAGCCATTCCAAAGAGGATTTTGTTTCGTCATTTTTTGTCAAAATCGTCCTCCTCCAAATTATGGTCGCCAAGCGCGTCCGAAACGTCTTTCGGCTTAAACGCGTAGCTGAAAAATGGGTTTTTGTAGCGAAATTCCAAAAAATTATTGGAAAATCTAAGCTCTATTTTGTTCGGCAAAAAGATAACAAACAAAACAATTATTGCCGCTAAAACCAAAATTATTTGCAATATCAGCATTTAATCACACCTTTTTCGCTAATGATAAAGTCCATTTTTACGTCGTGTTCGCTTGTTTCGAGCGGAATTTGCGAGATTTGCGCCCCAAAACAAACGCCGATTTTTGTTGCATTTACGCATCCCTTCAAATATCTGTCGTAATACCCTCCGCCTTGTCCGAGGCGATTTCCCAAAAGGTCAAAAGCAAGCGCGGGAACGAAAATGCAATCCAAATCCTGAGGTAAAATACGTTTTTCGGCAAGCGGAGACGGAATATTATGGCAATCAAGCGACATTTCGTTAAGATTTGCCTCAAAAAACTCCATTTCACCGTTTTCGCCCAGACATCTCGGAAGGCAGAATTTAACCCCGTTTTTCCCGCGTTCTTCACAGATTTTCAAAAGAGCCGCTTCGTTTTTGCTCGCCCAATAAAGAGCCGGAACGGTCGATTTTCGGTAAATCTCGAGCGATTTTACGTGCGAACAGATAATTTCGGACAGGGTTTCTTTGCCGGAAATGCTTTTTCGGAGTTCGCGATAGTAATTGCGTAAGGTTGTTTTGGTTTTCATATTTTGCTCTGTCTCAATTTTAATAAAACAAGGGCGAACAAAAAGTCCGCCCTTGCTATTTATGAATTCTAAAAATCAATGACCCGCTTTAGCAATATTCTTGCCTTTTGTCTGACCAATATTCTTCAAAAGGTCGCCAAACCACGGGGTATCAATATTAAACGGTTTGCCGCCTGCTATTCGGGTGAATTCTATTGCGCGCAAAACGTTGTTTTGGTCTTCGTCGTGTCCGATAACGCCGCCTTCTCTGCGAAGCGCGCAATCAACCGCCAAATCCGTGCAGGATTTAATGAGGTTTAAGTCGCGCGTATTTGCCGCCGCCGCTCTTGCGTAATATCCTGATTTTTGGATAAGCACTTTTTCGGCGTTGAGCATTTTCGCGAACTGGTCGCCAAACCATTTGCCGGGGTTAATTGTGTCCAATTTAACGTGTCCGAAAGCGTCGCGCTGAATTTCTTGCCCTGCGGCTTCCATTTGTTTAATTATTGCATCAACGCCCGCGCCCTCTGAAATAAAGATGTTTACGCAATCGTTTTTGTCCATAACTTTATTGAGGCGCGCCGCTTCCTCTTCGATATTTATCTCCATTTCGGGAATGAAAATTGCGTGCACGTCGATTTTTGCCATCTCGTTGCCCATTTCGGGAAGATAGTTTTCGCCTGCGATCAATTTGCGATAGTCCGCCGCCGCCGCCGCCGTAAGCCAACCGCAGTTTCTGCCCATAACTTCGTGAATGATAAGCATTCTTGGGTTTGCCGAGTTCTCTGCAACAACGTTTCTGAAATATTTTGCGCTTTCCTCAGACGCCGTCCAAGCGCCGAGCGATTGACGTATCGGGAAAACGTCGTTGTCGATGGTTTTGGGAAGACCTACAACCGTGAGCGCGTAGTTATTTGTCGCCAAATATGCCGCCAAATCCGCCGCTGTGGTGTTTGTATCGTCGCCGCCGATGGTGTGCAAAACGTCAACGCCGTCTTTGGTGAGTTGGGTTGCCGCTACTTTAAGCGGGTCTTCGCCTTCTTTAACCAAGCCTCTTTTTACGCAATCTTTAACATTTGTAAGTTTCACGCGGCTGTTTCCGATGGGACTTCCGCCGTGTTCGTGCAAAAATCTTGCGTTTTCGCGAGCTTCTTTTCCGACTTTAATGTAATTTCCCTGCAAAAGTCCTTTGTAGCCGCCGATATATGCGATAATTTCGACATCGGGAGCAATTTCCGTGTATCTTTCAATCAATCCGCCGACCGCGCTCGACAAACAAGGGGCAAGTCCGCCCGCAGTTAAAAACGCTACTCTTTTTACATTCGACATACCAAAAACTCCTTATTGAAAATGGTTTGTTTATTTGCTTTTTGTCGCTTTTTCTTTTTTATCTTTTGTTGCTTGCGATTTTTGTGCTGTCGCAATTTTGTCCTGTTTCTTCTTGTCTTTATTTTTCTGCAATTCTTTTTTTGCTTTGCCTGCGTCCGCCATTTTTTTTGTCGCAAACAACGCTACCTTAAATCGCAGTTTTTTGAACGGATTTTTCTCGTTTTTCGCCAGAATTTCGATGGACGAAAGGTTGAGTTTCATAACAACTTCCTGCAACATCGGCGACAATTCCAAGTAGGCGGAACTTCCGATAGGCTTTCCCGACATAATAAAATCCTGAAGTTTTTGCTGGTTTTGCCCCTGCGAAAGCGGTTTTTGGAACTGACGAATAATCGCCTGCTGTTTTTTCATAATTTCGTTCTGAATATCTGTCGAAATCTGTTTTGGGTCTATGTGTTTTGCCATTTCTCTGTAATCCTTTTTATTTGGTTTGTTTTTTATCTTTTAATAAACGTTCCGATAAATCTAAGCGTGTCGGCGCTCTGTTGTCCGTCTGAGGCTACGGGAAATCTCCAACCCATAATTTCGTTGGTTATCGGCAATCTGCTTGCCTGCGACCCAAAACCCTGTCCGCGAACAAAAACCGTATCGACGCCACCGTCGGGCGCAACTATTATCCTTAAATTTATATTCAATTCTTGCCCTGCTTTAAAACGCGACTCCATTCTGCTTAAAGACAGGGGAATGAAGTAATTTTCAAGCAAATTTCTTCGCTCCGCGCTGATTTCGGCGGCAGGAATTTGACGTCCCTCAAAACTGTTTACTATTCTTCGGCTGAGCCAATTACGCAAGGGAGCGCTCATATTGCAGGACGGCATTGCAAAAGTTATAGGGTTCGGGCGCAAAAGATTAAGCGCGCCGACAGGGAAAAATTCACGAATATCGCCCTCAAAACGCGTGTATGGAACGCCGTTAAAAAACAAGATGTCGTCATCCGCCGAAAACGCCGTGCTTGCGTAATCCATAAATGTGCGCCGTCCGAAGCAAGTGTCGGGCGTAATCCAAACTTCGCGTATCATTCGCAAGTCCGACATTGCCGAATTGTTTTCTTCTTCAAAATTCACAGGATATAAAAAAGAAGTGGAAATTCGCTTGAGCGTATCGATTTGACCATTCGGCATCATAAACATCTTTTTTGTATATTGCCAGATAATTCCGTCGTCCATTAACTCAATTCTGTCGAATAATGTGTCGCTCGAATGTTCCCAAAATCCTGCGACAATGTCGTAATATTCTTGACGTTGCACATTAGCCGCTTCCAAAGCCTCAAAGTCGAATTGACGCGGTGTAAGCATTATTGTTATAGTTTCGGTAATTTTTCCCATATTGCTCATCATTCCAAATACAACTACAAGAGCCGCCAGAAGTGTAAGCGCCCTTATTATTTCGTTTTTTGAATTATTTTTACCCATCTTTCACCTTTCGTCAGAGGATATTTTGAGGGAAAATACTATTTGCGCAAACGCAGTAAAAAATTTATGTAGTTTTTCAGATAAAAAAGGGCAAAATCTTGTTTTTTATTTTGGCGATATATTATTTTTTATCGGATGCAAATTTTAGGCTATTTAAATAAAGTATTTCTCACTCAAACAATCTCGGATATTTTACAGCAAACAATTTTGGTAGTCGCACTTGACGCGAATGAGGCGAGCGAAAACTTAACCCCCGGAGATTTTTACTTTGCCGCAATCGCAACTCCTTTCTTAGGAGCTCAATTCGACAATCCGCAAATTGACCTTTCCAAATTAAAAAGCGTAAGAATTAAAGGATATATCACCGGTTCGGTAATGGTTCATATTGAAAGCCATAACACCACAAACCACGCGCATTGGGGCTGGGCTATAGGAGAGGGTTTTAATTCGGGACGTTCGGTTTTGGACGTCGAATTATTTGTTGCCGATATGGTAGTGCCCGCTTGGGGAACGCCTGATGTAAGCAAAGAAGAGGCGCTGTCCTATGCGTCGGCGTTTTCATTTCACTTAAATACCGAAAAAGACACTCGCGCGGAATTGATAATAGAAAGCATTTATTTTGTATTTGAGAACGAAAGCGATATTCCCGACGAATTTAAACCTTTTTGCGATTGGGATTACGGCTGGCGACCGATTACCATAAGAAACGAAGAAGATTTAAGGCGATTTGCGACTATGGTTAATAACGGAAACGATTTTGCAGGGCGAACAATTACTCTCGCAAACGACATAAATATTGAAAGCGGAAACTGGGTCGGCATCGGCAGAGTTTTTTTGGGGGATTTTTCCGGCACATTTTTATTTAACGGCACTTTTGACGGCAACAATAAAACCATCGGAGGAATTCGCAACCAAGGACTTTTCAGGTATTTGGGGCACGACGGAGTAATTAAAAATCTTGGAGTTGAAGTTGATGTCGCAATAAACGCCCATACCGCCGGAGGCTTGGTTGATATAAACAATGGAAGAATTGTAAATTGCAGAGTTTCGGGAAATCTTTTGATTTCAGAATGGAGTTTTGGTTGGCTTGGCGGCTTAGTCGGATACAACGCGGGAGTAATAGAGAACAGCAGCGCTTACGGGACGGTTAGCGGCAGTAGCGACATTGGCGGACTTGTCAGTCATAACAGCGGCACAATAGAAAACTCCTACTCTCTGGAAAATATGTCTTATCTGTTTGTAGGCAACAATCTGGACAACGGAACATATTGCTCTAATTCGGGAGCAAGAACAGCGACGCAATTAAGACGAGAAAGCAATTTTATCACTTGGGATTTTGGTAGGATTTGGGCAATAGTCCCTGAAATAAACGAAGGCTTTCCGCATTTGCAGAGCGACAACAATAACGAAACATCAATCCGCGACAATCAACGCCCTCGCGACGCCCGCTTCGGCATTATTCTCGAAAACGTAGTCGTCTCGGATATTGCGCGGATTTCGGTAATAACTCCCGAATTATCGCAGATAAATCTGAAAAATTTCGACGCTTTGGGCAATGTAATAATTGATAAAAACGGAAGAAACACCGATATATTTGTTTGGGATTTGCGAAATAACGCAGGACGATTTGTCGCAAGCGGGACTTATTTGCTTATTGTTGAGGCGACAGGAATAAGCGGAAGAATACACCGTTATCAGGCAAGAATAGGCGTAAGGCGGTAATATAGAATACGAGAAAACAAAACAGGCGGCAACAACCGCCTGTTTTGTTTATGAATTATCTTATCTTTCCGACACCCGAAACTCTGCAATTGTTAAATCTTCTTGTGCGCCTACAAAAATTCGCCCGCTTCCGTTTCCTGTTATACCGTTGGGGTTAAAAGCCTGAGCCTCAAAAGGTAATTGTCTGATAATTTTGCCGTCATTCGTCAAAAATATCAATGCGCCGGAGTTGCTACGTTCCAAAATAAAAAAGTTTCCGTCAACAAAACGAACTATCGCATCTTTATCGATAACTTCTTGCTCTTCATAGTTTGCCGTGCCGAAAATCAAGCCGAAATGTCCTGCCGAAAAATCACTTTCTACGGTCAAAGTAGTGCCGCCTGCCGATGCAACCGAATATATTGGCAACAATGTTGTAGCTTCTCCGACAATACTATTACTTGCCAACGAAAACGCATAAACTTTATTTTCAGTCGTAATAAGAGGAATTGCGGCGCCAAGCCACAAAGTATTTGTGCTCGTATTCAGAGAAATCGACGAAACAGGATTTATTCCGCCGATAGCGCTGTCGACGTTTCCTGTGTTCAAATCAAATCTTGCTGCAAACGAATCTCCCCAACCCTCCGACAACAAAACAATTGCCTCGCTGTTCGAAATAAATACCATTCGTTCAGGATTAGCTTCGATTGTCTGTCCGTCTAAAATAGTTGTCGGATTTCCGTCGTCAGTTGTAAGGCTGATTCTTGTTATTCCGCCATCGATATCTGCCCACGAAGCACCACCATCTACAACAAATAAATAATTGCCGCGAATATGAATTTCACTGACGTTCATAAAATTGCTCGTAAATGTCCGCAAAACAGTTCCTTGCTCGTTAAGTTCCAAGATTGTTGAGTTTGCATTGGGAACCCAACCGCCAAAATGTTGCAACGCCGCATAAATTCTTCCGTTGTGCCATTTAATGTCCGCCAAGCGACTGCCTTCAGGCGCATCAAAATCCATAATAATGTTTCGCACCCAAGCAATGTCGCGGCTTGTCATAATTTCCTTTTCGCCCGAATTATCCTCCGAACACCCCATCAACACAACTGCCGCTAATATCGCGGCAAACATTAACTTTAATTTCTTAAAGTCCATAAAACACTCCCTTTTATAGTCATTCCCGGATACCTGATAGGAAAATATCCGCTTTCTAACGCCGTTAATTTTTCGGGCGAATTTCCGCTCGCCAAAATGTCGTAAACGCCTACCTGCGCTGTTATTCTTCTTCTTTGATGTTGCAATATAAATGAAAAAAACGATAAGCCCCGCATACTGTCGTTAAACGGAACTCGATGAACATTAAACAAATCGTGATAATACGCGGACAAATACGAATACCGCGAAATCAGCGACCACCCCGCAAAATCGCCGACTTCCGCCTGCGAATTTATTCTGAGTTTGGATTCGGCGGGAATATACAGGTCTCTCGTGCTTTTTTCGCTTAAATTTCGCGGGTTTTGGAAAGTTATATTGTTGGATAATTCAAGTATTGGCGCAACTCTCCAAAAAATATCGTTTTCAAAGCCGAAATTTCGCGTATTTGAAACATTCAGCGCCTTTCCGACATTGCCGAAATACACAATTCTTATGAGGTCTTCGCAGAAATTCGCAAAAAACGCCGTTCTTGTTCTTACGGAAAAAATGTCGGCAAGCGCGCCTATCTGAAAAGAATATATTTTTTCGGGGCGCAAATCGGTGCTCGGAATAATGCCGAAAAATCCGTATCTTTGCCTTAAATTCGGCACCTTTTCGGCATAAATCGCATCCGCAAAAACTGTAATCGGCGCCCGCAAAAAGTCGTTTTTTATGCTTAAGCGAAACGATTTATCGTGCTCAAAAGTTGCGGTGTCAACAATGTCCCGATAAACAAAACCGCGCTCCCAACTGCTTATTTTGTCGGAATATCCGCGAATTGTCGCACCCAAAATTATTTCGGGAGCAGGCGTAAAAATTCTCAAATCGCCCGAAAGCGCGGCATTCAGTCGGCTCACTTCTCTGTCGCTTATGTTAAAGCCCGTAATGTCGTTGGAATAGACAATGTTTTCGTAGCGCCCCGTGTTATTCAGCGAAAAAATTAAATTATTTCCCAAGCTGAAATTATGCGAATGCCCGAAGTCGAATGCGTTGTTTTTCGCCGAAACTTTTCCTCTTCCGCCGCGCCTCAGAAGCGAATACGGAAAGGCAAAATTGTCCCGATACGTCCAATTAAATTCGTTGAGTGAAAGAAGATAAGCAAGGTTTATTCTGCTTTCCGCGGCGTTGTGAAATTGCTGATTTATACTGAAAATATACTCTGTATTTGCGTCAAAAGCGGTTTGGTTTCGGAACCTGTATCTCACTCCCGCGGGCGACGGTATTTCGTGGCGTGAATCGAAAATCGAGAAATTTCCGTCGATGTCAAAGCGTCTTTGCCTGCTTCTCACGTTTCCCGAAATGGTTGCTCCCAAAAATTCGTTGTTATCCATTCGGCGCACGGTGTCGTCGTCGCGGTGTCCGATGCCGAAGAAAGTCCCGTTTTCGTCCAGATATTTAAAATCGTTTTTTGCACGATGAAAGTCTAAAAAAAGCGACAAACTCGTTCTCTCGGATAGCGGGATATTGTTAATATTTGCAAAACTGTGAATTTCGCCGAAACTTCCGAAAAGCAGAAAAAACTCCTGCAAAGAAACGTCGGCATTGTCCGTAATAATATTTATCGCCCCGCCAAAGGTGTTGCCGCCCAAATAAGCAGGCACAAAATTGCGATAAACGTCGATTTGCGAGATATTAAGCCCGTTAAAGCGCGATAAATCGACGGCTCTTCCGCCCGAATTTGCAACCGAAACGCCGTTAACAAAAACGCCCACCCTGTCGCCCGAAATTCCGCGTATCGAAAACCGCTCAAAACTTCCTACGCTTCGTTGCCTGTCTCTTTGTATGCCGCTTTCAAACGCTAAAACGCTTGCAAGCCCGCGGGTTTTAAAGTCGCGGTTTTCGATTACTTGTCTTATGTGCTCGTCTTGCCGTTCAATGTCTTTATTTTCCACGACAATCATAGTGTCCATAGAAATCTGCGCAAAGCAACAAAAATAAAAACAAAATATCGACAAAAACGTCGAACAGGTTTTCAATTTTAACTCCGAAAAAACAAAAATTTCAATAATTTTGTCATCAGCAAAATCATCAAGTTTTGTTTCGCGAAGGTCTTCCGACTTAAAGCGTTTATCTTCTGCCTTCCCAAAAAAAATTCAGTGGCATTAAAATTGAAGATAAATTTTCTGCTTTTCACGGCAACTGTGATTGTTTATGATTTTCACATAATTCCCTGACGCGCGAAACATTTGCGGGGAAAATACTATTTGGGCGAAGCTTGTTTGCGATTTTTTTCTGAAATCACGAAATTCAGGCAAAACTAAACAGTGTTCTAAGCAGTGTTTAGTTTTTGAAAAATAGGCGCAAACATCATCCAAAGACCGCCTTTTTTGTTGCGGCATTTATTATTTTATTTATAAAAAAGGAGAAAATATGTCTATATTCACAGATGACGAAAAACAAATTCTTAAAGAAGCGCTGACCGTTTATTTGCAAATGGTGGCGCAACAAGCTCCCCAAGCAATAGAACAATTGGGCGAAATCGCAAAAAGCATT